>CAZDLQ010000020.1:0-10324 GCA_964506315.1 uncultured Oscillospiraceae bacterium | reverse complement strand
GGAGGTGGCAAAACGAAGTTTTGACGGAGGGAGAGAAAAGCTTAAACCATAAACAAAACTTTTGATTTTCTCTCCCTCAGTCTTGCCTTACGGCAAGCCAGCTCCCTCGTCAGAGGGAGCCAAGGAACACTTTGCAAAAACACAAAAACAACTTTAATTTTGTGTGTAGACTTTGTAAGGGTAGTGTGATATAATGCTTTTTAGAAACTGTATGGGGATGAGAAAATGAACTATCGTATTGAGCATGACAGTATGGGCGAGATAAAGGTTGCGGCCGATAAATTATGGGGCGCGCAAACCCAAAGAAGCTTTGAAAATTTTAAAATCGGCGCAGGAAAAGAGCCGATGCCTACCCAGGTAATACGCGCGTTTGCAACCTTGAAAAAAGCCTGCGCTATGGCAAACTTTAAGCTTGTTCCCGCGAAAATGACGAGCCAAAAATTAGAGGCTATAAAAAGCGCTTGCGACGAGATTTTAAAGGGCGAGCTCGACGAGCATTTTCCGCTTGTCGTCTTCCAAACTGGCTCGGGCACTCAAAGTAATATGAACGTAAACGAGGTTATTGCCAATAGGGCAAACGCTCTTTTGGGCGAAAAAATTCTTCATCCCAACGACGACGTTAATATGTCGCAGTCCTCAAACGACACATTTCCTTCGGCAATGCACATTTCGGCCGTTTGCGCTATAGAGGATAGCGTGCTTCCATCCCTATATGCGCTCATTGAAACCATTAAAAGACTTGAAAAAGAAAACGAGGGCGTTATAAAAATCGGTAGAACGCATCTTCAGGACGCAACTCCCATCGCATTTTCCCAGGAAATCAGCGGCTGGAGAAGCAGTCTTGAAAAGGACGCCGAGATGCTCTCGCTCTCTTTAAAACCGCTTTACTCTCTCGCACTCGGCGGCACAGCGGTAGGCACGGGACTCAACGCACCCAAGGGCTTTGACGTAGAGGTTGCGGCGGCGGTCGCACAGCTCACAAACAAGCCGTTTGTAACCGCTGAAAACAAATTCCACGCGCTCACTTCAAAGGATGAGCTTGTCTTTGCGCACGGCGCACTCAAGGCACTCGCCTGCGACCTTATGAAGATCGCAAACGATATAAGACTCCTTGCAAGTGGCCCGCGCGCGGGACTCGGAGAAATTACCATCCCGTCAAACGAGCCCGGCTCATCCATTATGCCGGGTAAGGTAAACCCCACACAGTGTGAGGCGGTCACACAGGTGGCGGTGCAGGTTATGGGTAACGATGCGGCGATCAGCTTTGCGGCATCGCAGGGCAATTTTGAGCTTAACGTTTTTATGCCCGTTATCATTTACAACTTCTTGCAGTCGGCAAGACTGCTCTCACAGGCTATGGAAAGCTTTAATAAAAACTGCGTTCTCGGAATTCGTGCAAACGAGCAAAAAATGAACGACAATTTAAACTCGTCGCTTATGCTGGTTACGGCACTGTCTCCCGCGGTGGGATATGAAAACGCGGCGAAAATTGCAAAGCTTGCTTTTGACGAAGATATTTCACTGAAAGAAGCTTCGCTGAGGATCGGACTTTTAACCGAAAGCGAATTTGACGCACTCTTCAAGCCTGAAGAAATGGTATAATATGCTATCTATATTTGTTAGTTACGGTTTGGAATTTATAAAAAGGCTTCCCCTTGAGGGGAAGCTGTCGAGCAAAGCGAGACTGATGAGGTGGCATTTTTATCTTTAGTTTTTCCACCTCATCCGTCAAACCTTCGGTTTGCCACCTTCCCCTCAAGGGGAAGGCCTATATGGTAAAACAGCACCATCAAATTTTGATGGTGCTGTTTTAATATACTCTTTTTTTGTTTAACAACCGCAGTTTGTATCCGAGTCAAGCTCTAAACGAGGCGGGAAAAACTGGTCGGTGGGGAACTTGATTTGCTCAAAAAGCTCGCAGGGAGTTTGCTCACTCGGCGAGGATGCCGAGCAGTCCTTGTCGGGAATACAAAAATCGTAGCAGGGAACGAGCATAGAAACGCGGCGCTCGAGTAGCACAATTGAGAAAAGTCCAAGCGTTACGTACAGGTCCTGAGTATTTGAGCAGCCGTCGACACCGCCGTCGCCGCCGCGTCTACCGAAGCAGCAACACTTGAAATACTCGCAAATGCAGTCGGGAAAGGAAACGGGAGTGCTCGGCGCACCCGTGGACGAGAGGGTAGAGTCGAGGCAAATGGGGTCTACGACCTGCACCTTGGCTACGGGCAGGTTGCTGTTTTCGTTGACCTCACCACAGCTCGTATCGCTTCTAAAAACGCGAACGTTTCCGTCACTGCCGTACAAAATAGCCTTCTTTTCAGCCGTTGCAACGCCTGTGACGGTGCAGGGCGCCGACTGCGGCGTGGTAACCTCGGCGGTTACTTCAAAATAGTAGGTCATATTTACGGCGTAAAAGCCGCGGTTGAAAGGGAGTGCTTCAACGTCTATAAGTACGTCAAGTACGGTTACGTTTTTGACGCGCGCACTTGTTGCGGTGTCTATTACACTTCTTTGAACTGCTTCGGGAAAGAGCACGCGCAGGTCGGTTAGGCAGTCCTTGTCACTGCAAGAATCGTAAATCCTACCGCTATCAATGCAAACCGCCTCTTTAAAAAGGGAGCTGTCGGCGCAAAAATTATCTTCCATGTAAAAACCTCCTTGTATTAAGTGGCATTAAAACCTTATTACAGTTTATTCGGCGCGCGGTGTTTTGGTGCAAAGAAAAACGGCATTGTTTACAAATTATTTTGTTTTTAGGCTTAAATTGTTATTTTTTTGTGGTATAATTTAGATATAAAATAAAAAAGAGGCGCGATATGATTAGAAACTTTTTTAGAAATTTAGGCTTTGCATTTAGCCGTTTTATGTACGGCAGGAACGGACTTGACAGCTTAGGTCAGGCAATTTTAATTGCGGCGGTTGTGCTTTCGATTCTTTCAAATTTTCCGTATCTTTTTATTCTCTCTCCGATATCGACGGCACTGCTTGTGTGGGAGATTTTTAGATTTTGCTCAAAGAACGTCTATAAACGAGGCGCGGAAAATCAAAAATATTTAGCCATAAAACCGAAAATAGTCGGCTTTTTTGCAACGCAAAAGAAGATTTTCAAAGAGCGCAAAACCCACAAATATATAAAATGCAAAACCTGCAGGCAGGGTATTCGCCTGCCGCGCGGCCGCGGCAAAATAGAGGTAACCTGCCCCAAGTGCCATATGAAATTTATTACTAAAACCTAAAGAGAGAGGGAACCAAGCGGGCGAACAATGTTCGCCCCTACAAATTCTATCGCACGTGAATTTAAACAATGTAGGGCGCGGCGATTTTCGACGCGCCGTCAAACATAGCGGACAGTCCAGGAGGCCTGTCCCTACAAATTCTATTGTTCGTGAACTTAAACAATGTAGGGAACGACCTATGTGTCGTTCCGAAAAAATGTAAAGGTAAAGCGCAACGGCACGCAGGCCGTTCCCTACAAATCCTATCAAGCGTAATTTAAACATAAAAACAACCCCCAAGCACGAAAGTGCTTGGGGGGTTACTTTTTAAATTCATATTAAAGACAAAGGCAAAGGGTTGCGGCGGTGCCGAAGGCTACGCCTATCCAGCAGCGCAGGGGCAGTCTTTCCCTAAACAGTAAAACGCCTGCGAGAATGCTTAAAATAAGCGACAGTCCGTTGTTTACGGGAAAGAAAATTGCGCTATCCATAACACCCGAAAGGTGCAGGCACAAAACGTTGTTAAGGGCAATGCAAACGCCCGAAACGAGTAAAATTACAATAAGTACAATAAGCGGCTTTGCCTCAAGTTTTGTTTTTTCTTTAGACTTGCGCCTGTTTGTGATAAGGTAAATCACAAAAGAAATTACCGCGCTTGCAACAAAAGAAATTACTAAAAACGGCATAAGCTCGCCCTTGTACTCGGAGCTTTGGTGAGTCTTTTGCAAAAGTCCGATAGCGGCGTTTGAAAGTGAACATAAAATCGCATACACAAACCATTTTATAGAAACAAGACCGTCGCCTTGTTTAGTTCGTACCGTCAAGATAAAGCACAGGAACATTAAAGCGATTCCGACGATTTTTAGGGTAGAGAGCTTTTCGCCCCAAAAAACCCAACCCGAAAGCGCGTTTATAACCATTGAAAACGACATAATAACGGTGGTTAGCGAGAGCGGCCCCGTCGACAGCGCTAAAAGGTGAAAAATCGTTGTAGTGGTTGTAACTACTCCAAAGCCTATGGCAGTAAGTAGGGTGAACGACGATATATTAAGGGTAAAGCCGCCGAAAAAGGTTAAAATTATTGCACATACTACGCCCGTGATGGCCGAGTACACAAAAATCGAACCGATTCCCTCATCAACCCTCTTGCAGTAAAGGCTTCTAAAAACCGTGCAAAGCAGGTTGGCGGTGAGCGTCACTATAAGCAGCACAAACGGTGGATATGATAAAAGCATAAAAAATCTCCTTACTATTTTTAGACCAAGCAAGATTATAGTACAAAAAATCAATTATTTATATAAGTATTTCAATAAAAAATATACGTTTTTCACCAAATTTATATTGAAAAAGCGGTTTTGGTGTGTTAACATAAAATTATGGATATTATACTTGATAATTTTGAAAAAACCACCATTAAAATTCGAGATGCAGTAGCCTACCCCGAACTGCCAAACGCCAAAAACGAGGGTTTCCATCACATTCATAACGCGTGTGAAATTTATTTTAACCTCTCGGGCGACGTTTCGTTTATGGTTGAGGGAAACATTTACCCCATTCGGCGCGGTAGCATTATTATTACTAAGCCCAATGAGCTTCACCACTGCATCTACAATTCAAATGAGCCGCACGAGCATTTTTGGATCTTGTTTTCCTGCCCGAATGAGAAATTGCTCACTCGTTTTTTGGATAGGAAAAGCGGCGAGAAAAATTTAATACAGTTAGGCGAAGCCGAGTGCGAGAATTTTACCCATATTTGCACGCGGCTTAAAAGCTCGGAGCATTTAATTGAGCAGTACAAGCTGTTTTTTGATTTGCTTAACATTATAAACGAGGGCAAGGTAATTAAAAATTACCAAAACGACGTTTTCAATCCCGACGCCAAAAAAATTATTGACTGTGTGCGAAGCGCGATGCCGGGTAGGATAAGGATAAGCGATGTTGCCGCCGAGCTCGGTGTTAGCGTTAACACGCTTGAGCGTATTTTCAAGAGTGCTATGAAAATCACCTTGTCGGATTATATTATGCAGCTGCGGCTCTCGGCGGCGCACGATATGCTGCTGCGCGGTATGGGCGTGCAGGAAGCGTCGGACTTTTCGGGCTTTTCGTCCTGCTCGCGCTTCATTTCGGCCTTCAAAAAGGTCTACGGACAAACCCCGCTTCAGTACAAAAAACAGTATTAAAAAAGCAAAGCGTGAAAACCTATTCCATACAAATTTTGACATTTTAGTAGCCGCCTTTTTGTTTTAGGAAAAATTTTTCAATTTTTTTAAGAAACTATGCTGGCAGCATATGACATTTGAAAAAAGAAAGTACTAAAATAAAATCAAGTAGTATTAACTACACTATTTGATTTTTGGAAGGAGAAAACGAAGATGAAAAAGTTTTTATCGTCGGTTTTAGCGATTGCCTTGGTGCTTTCGATTTTACCGACAGGCCTGCTTGGTGTAACCGCAAGTGCGGCAAGTAGCGGTGGCTTTTTGTACACCGTATCAAATGGCGAGGCCACTATTACCGCATGGGATGAGTGTTGGGAAGGTGATGTGGTTATTCCCTCAACGCTTGGCGGTTATCCTGTTACAAGTATATCAGGAGCATTTGATTGCATGGGCATTACCAGCATCAGCATTCCCGACAGCGTGACTAACATAGGTGATGGATCGTTTAGCCAACTGGTGCTTCTTACAGATATTATTGTTGATGCAAATAATGAGGTATATTGTTCGGTAAACGGAGTTTTGTTTAACAAAGACAAAACCGAGCTTGTTCGTTTTCCGGCAGGAAGAACCGGCACATACACTATTCCTAATGGAGTGACAAGAATAGGAAACTTTGCATTTGAGCAATCTACTGAACTAATCGGAGTTACTATTCCCGACAGCGTAACAAGCATAGGTGATGCGGCGTTTTGTCTTTGTTACAGTCTAACAAGCATTACCATTCCTAATATCGTAACAAGTATAGGAGAGGAAGCTTTTTATGGTTGTACACGCCTTGAGTCGATAGATTATATGGGAACCGAAGAAGAGTGGAATGCCATTTCTATTGGAACTGACGCCATTCCTAGTGAGACAACCGTGTGTTATCAAACAACCACGACCACAACCACAACTACAGGAACGAGCGGATACTATACATACAGCTTAACAGGTGGCGAGGTAACCATCACAAAATGCAACACCGCTATTTCGGGCGCAGTTGTTATTCCCTCGACAATAGCAGGCTATCCTGTTACCTGCATCGGTGAAAAGGCATTTAACAAATGCTCGGGTATTACAAGCCTTACAATTCCGAACAGCGTTAAAAGTTTGGGACAAAGCGCGTTCTACAAATGCACAGGTATCGTAACTCTCAGCATACCGAGCAGTATTGAAAATATAAGCGCTACCGCGTTTGCATACTGCAGTGCGCTCACAAGCGTTAGCATACCCGAAGGCGTTAAGGTGCTTGAAAACTATGCATTTTTCAAATGCACAAGTCTTAAGAGCGTAACACTTGCTTCAAGCGTTCAAAGCATCGGTCACCACGCTTTTGCTTACGACAGCAGTCTTGAAACCATCAACATTCCCGATGGTCTTGAAATGATAGACTACTTCACCTTCTATGAGTGTACAAGTCTTAAGGAAATTAACATTCCCGACAGCGTTCAAAATATCGGCTACGCCGCTTTTTATAACTGCAACAAGCTCACAAGCTTCCATATTCCCGAGGGCGTTACTGTTATAGATGAGCACGCGCTTTCTATGTGCAGCGGCCTTACAAGCATAACAATTCCTTCCACAGTTACCGATATAGTTCAATATGCATTTAACCAGTGTACAGGACTTGAGAGCATCAATATTCCTGCAAGCGTTACAAGCATTGGTGACTACGCATTTTATGAGTGTACAAATCTTAAAAACGTTTATTACTGCGGAACATCACAGCAATGGAACAACATAAGCCGCGGCGAAGAAAACACTTCCTTAGAGAACGCGCTCTTGTATTACCACAACTATCAGTGGGTAGTTGACGAGGCGGCAACCTGCGGAAAAGCAGGCGTTAAGCACGAGGAATGTGTTTATTGCGACGCTACTCGCAGTGCAGGCACTGTAATAGACGCCTTGGGCAATCACAGCTACCAGTGGGTAATTGACAAGGATGAAACCTGCGGCCAAGAGGGCTTAAAGCACGAAGAGTGTACCTCTTGCGGCGCGACAAGAAGCCTTAACACAGCTATAGCGGCAACAGGTAACCACAGTTACAAAAACGCCTGCGACGCTGACTGTGACGTTTGCGGCAACACAAGAGTGCCGTCGGATCACGTTTACAGCAGTATATGCGATGCCGAGTGTAACGAGTGCGGTGAGATCCGTACAAGCATACACGGCAAACACGCATCTACCGTAGAAAATCCTGAGGTTTATCCGTTTGAGCTTGCTGACGGCGTTTACAGTTCAACAAACAAAACGGCTTCCTCAACCTCGACACTTACCGTTACGGCGTTGTACGATCATACCATTAAAATAGAGTATTACACATCAACCGAAAGATATTATGACCTGTTAATCATAAAGCACAACTCCACTACCAAGGTTACGGCTTCGGGCTCGACCTCTTGGAAGACGCTTTACGTTGATTTATCGGCAGGTGATACCGTAAAGCTTACCTATCGCAAGGACAGCTCGGTAAATTCTTACAATGACACAGTTTATTTCAAGATGGAGTCAATCGTATCGGTGGACGGCTTTGAGCCCACCTGTACCGACGGCGTAATTTGTGATATTTGCGGTGAGACTGCAAAACAACCGCTCGGTCACAAATATCAAAACGAGGTTTGTACCGTTTGCGGCGCGTCGTCTTGGGAGTATACAGTAAGCGGCGATGAGGCAACCATCACAGGCTATTTAGGCGAAAAAACCCAAATCACCATTCCTACAATAATTGGCGACTATAAGGTTGTAGGTATCGGCACAAGAGCATTTTCGGGCAGTAGCGCCCTTACAAGCGTTACCATTCCCGACACAATCACAACCATCGGCAACAACGCATTTTACGGCTGCAGCGGTCTTACAAGCGTTGTTATTCCCGATAGCGTAACCTACCTTGGTGCTAACGTGTTCTATAACTGCACAGGTCTTACAAGCGTTAAACTGCCCAAGGGACTTGACGAAATTCGTTCATATCTATTTTGCGGTTGCAGCAGTCTTAAGAGTGTTACCATTCCTGCAAGTGTTACAAGCATTGCGTTCTCCGCATTTGCTAACTGTACAAATCTTGCAAGCGTAAATATTCCTAACGGCACCACAAGCATAGCAAACCGCGCGTTTTTAAAGTGCACAGGTCTTACAAGCGTGCATTATTGCGGAACTGCTGACGAGTGGGCCGAGATTACCATCGGCTCGGAAAACACCTATTTAACAAACGCAGTAGCTTACAATAAGCACGATTACGAGTGCATTATTGACAAGAGTGCAACCTGCTTTGAGGACGGTTACACAACCTATGAATGTACCGTATGCGGCGACGTTTTAACCGAAAATTACGTCGAGGCAGGACATAAGTATGAGTCAGTAGTCACTGCTCCTACAAGCACTGCGCAGGGCTACACAACACACACCTGCTCGGTTTGCGGCGACAGCTATGCAAACAGCTACGTTGACGCGACAGGAACGGTTAACGGTGTTCAAAATATGCAAATTACCGCAACCGACACAAGCATTATTGTCAGCTGGGATGCGCTCAGTAACGCTACTCTTTATAATCTTTACGTTAAAAATTCCAAGGGTGAAACAATTATCACAAGGGCGCTTGCCGCTGACAAAACAAGCGTTACTCTTTCTTGGCCCGATGACATTGAGTGGGGCGAAAACTACGTAATCGGTATTAGAGCAAGAACAAGCAAATGGCTCACCACGGTTTACAAGGATGCCGCTCTCGCAGTGGCAAACAGGGTTGTAGACGTTAAGGCGCAGTCGGTTGGTAGAACCATTAATGTTACCTGGAAAGCTTACGAGGGAGCAACTGCTTACCGCGTATACGCATATGAGAAGGGTGCATATCCTACAGCATTTACTAACGTTAAGGTTACCACAAACTCAGCAACCATCATTAACGCAATTTATCCTGAGGTGGATTACGAGGTGCGCGTTGTTGCAACTGTAAACGGCACACAAATGAAGACAATTGATGCGCTTTCAGTTGACGCAAAACTTGACGTGTTCACTCCGAGCACCTTTGAAGAGCGCGGCGTTACACCCACCAAGGTACTGCTTTCTTGGGAAGAGGTAAGAGGCGCTGACAAGTACTGGGTATACTTAACGCCTGTAGGCGGCGGAGAGACTGTTGTAAGAGAGTCTGCAGGAGCTGTAAGCATATCGGGACTTACCCCCGGAACGACCTATAACGTACAGCTTCAGGCAAGAATCACTGATGCCGACGGCAACTTGTGCTACAGCGGCGCTTCGGCTGTGCTCGGAACGGTTACGACAACCGAGTGGGAGGACGTGGACTTTACCGCAGTTGCATCCAAGAGCGGTGCTGACCTGAGCTGGAAAGCACACACTAACGCGCTTGAGTATTATATTTATCGCTCAACCAACGGTGGAAGAAGCTTTAGAAGAATTGCCACAATTTCCGACACCACTGTCGTTACTTATACCGACACCGCGGCAAAACACGGCTATGTATACGCACTTGTCACTCAGGTGCACAGCGGTAATATCACCGCCAAGAGCCCGCTTATCAAATCCGCGGCTATCGTAAAATAAGCAAAACACAACACAAACAAAAAGCCCTCCGCCTATGCGGAGGGTTTTTGTTGTAGGGGAATTATCAGCCGCCTGCAAAACCTGCCATAAACACATTTTTGTTTACTATTCTAAAGCTTTGTGGTATACTAATAAAAATAGAATTTGTGAGGTGAGAGAATAGGTGGATAAATTTGAGTTGGTTTCCAAGTTTAAACCGATGGGCGATCAGCCGCAGGCTATTGATAAGCTTGTAGAGGGTTTAAACCGCGGCTACAAGGGACAAACCCTGCTCGGCGTTACCGGTTCGGGTAAGACCTTTACAATGGCAAACATTATCGCTAACGTCAACCGCCCGACGCTTGTTCTCGCTCATAATAAAAC
>CAZDLQ010000019.1:0-10715 GCA_964506315.1 uncultured Oscillospiraceae bacterium | reverse complement strand
GGAACGGTTACCATACCAACGTTAGGCTCAATTGTGCAAAAGGGGTAATTTGCACACTGCGCGCCGGCATTAGTTATAGCATTAAAAAGGGTACTTTTTCCAACGTTTGGAAGTCCCACCATACCAAGTTTCATTAACTTTTCCTCCAAAGATAAATGTTCTATACCATTATAGAACAACTAACTATTTTTTTCAAGCCAAAAAACAACAAAATTATTGCTTTAAATTGTTTACAAATATATAAATTGTGTGATATAATATTATGAATAGTTATATAAAGTTTAGGAGCTGAAAAAATGAGTACGGAATTTGAAAAGAATTTTGGCTGCTGTGTGTTTAATGATGATGTTATGAAAAAGCGTCTTCCCAAGGATGCATACAACAGCCTTGTTTCAACAATTAAAAAAGGCTTGCCTCTTAATTTGGAGCTGGCCGAAACTGTTGCGTCCGCCATGAAGGAGTGGGCGGTTGAGCAGGGTGCGACTCATTTCACCCATTGGTTCCAACCTATGAATAACGCCACGGCAGGCAAGTTTGACAGCTTTTTAACTCCTACACAAGACGGCAAATCAATGCTTGTTTTCTCGGGTAAAGAGCTTGTAATGGGCGAGCCCGACGCTTCAAGCTTCCCCTCAGGTGGACTTAGAGCAACCTTTGAGGCAAGGGGATATACCGTTTGGGATCCCAACTCTCCCGCCTTTGTAAAGGATAAAAGCCTTTATATTCCGACCGCTTTTTGTTCGTACACAGGTGAGGCACTCGACCATAAAACACCGCTTGTACGCTCAATTTCAGCAGTTTCCGAGCAGGCACTGAGAGTACTTAGATGCTTTGGCGACGATAAAACTGCAAGAGTTATTCCCACAGTTGGCGCCGAGCAGGAGTACTTCCTCGTTGACCGAAAGGATTATGAAAACCGCCTTGATCTTAAAATTTGCGGTAGAACCCTTTTCGGCGCAAGAACTGTAAAAGGACAGGAGCTTGGCGATCACTACTGCGGTAGAATCCGTCTTAGAGTTTCCGAATATATGCATAAGCTCGATGAGGAGCTTTGGAAATTAGGCGTTGGCTCAAAAACAAAGCATAACGAAACCGCTCCCTCACAGCACGAGCTGGCTCCGCTTTTCTCGGAAGCCGATATCGCTTGCGACCATAACCAAATTATTATGGAAACAATGCGCACCGAGGCTAAAAAGCTCGGTCTTGCTTGTCTTTTGCACGAAAAGCCCTTTGAGGGCGTAAACGGAAGCGGTAAGCACAATAACTGGTCGCTTGCTACCGATACGGGCGAAAACCTTTTCCACTGCGGAAAAAATCCCGAAGAAAACCTTAAATTCTTAACATTTCTTTGCGCAGTTATTATCGCGGTTGATAAATATCAAGATTTGATCGAGTTTTCGGCATCATCGGCAGGAAATGACTGCCGTCTTGGCGGCAACGAAGCACCCCCGAGCATTATTTCAATTTTCCTTGGGGACGAGCTTACCGATATTTTAAATCACATAGCCAATAAAATCGAGCAAAATCACGTAAAAACCGAAACCTTGCTTGATGATATTGACGTGCTTCCGACACTTAATCGTGATTCTACGGATAGAAACCGAACTTCGCCGATTGCGTTTACAGGAAACAAATTTGAGTTTAGAATGGTAGGATCTTCGGCACCTGTTGCTGTTTCTACCTGTATACTCAACACCGCTTGCGCCGAAGCGCTTGAGTTTATTGCTGATAGGTTTGAAAAGGCCACATCTATTGACAATGCGGTAATCGAGCTCGTTACCTACACGGTAAAAAATCACGGCCGTATAATCTTTAACGGCAATAACTACTCACAAGAATGGCAAAAAGAGGCTGCAAAACGTGGCCTGAGCATTACAAAAAGCTCAGTTGACGCTGCGAAAGCGCTCGTAAATGAGAAAAACGTTGCACTTTTTGAAAAATATCACGTGCTTAATAGATTAGAATGTGTTTCAAGATACGAAATTACCCTTGAAAATTACATTAAAACCATTCTTATTGAGGCTGACACAATGCTCGAAATTGCAACAAGACAAATTCTCCCTGCAACTATTAGATATGCAGGTGAGGTTGCATCGTCGGTTGACAGTCTTGCGAAAATCGGCGCTAAATGCACGGGAGCAGAGGGGGTTTCTAAAAAATTATCAAAACTTATTGATGAAATTTCCGTTTGCTTAGATATGCTTTCAAAAACTGTCAAAAATATTGATAGTTCGGGCGATTCCTTCCATAGAGCAACTTCGTGTCACGATGAGATTATTCCTGCTATGGACAGGCTTCGCAAGGTTTGCGACGAGGCTGAAACAATGGTCGACAGTAAATGCTGGCCTATGCCCACGTACACCGAAATGTTACATAGAATTTAAAATCGTTTAACCGAAAGAGAGGCGAATGATATGAAAAAATTATGCGTAGTTTTAGCGCTCGCTATGTTTTTTTGTACGTTCGCTTCTTGTTCTTCGCAGCCTGTTACGTCCAACCAAAGCGGCTCTAATGTTACTGTAAACGAGTCGTCAACCGTTGAAACAACTGCTGAAAAAACCTTTACGCTTCCGTATTTTGCGTCGGATTCTTTAAATCCGTTTTCCGCAACCCAAAGCGCAAACTTTTATCTTGGAAGTCTTTTGTACGATTCGCTTTACTTGCTTGATAATTCCTTCAATCCAGTGCCGTGTATAGCCGAGAGCCATAGCGTAAACGGCGAGGAGATTAGGATTAAAATTCGCTCGGACGCTAAATTTTCGGACGGAACAGCAGTTACCTTAACCGACGTGTCAAAATCGCTCTCAGCGGCAATTTCAAGCACGTATTTTGCAAACCGCCTTTCGAACGTTTCGTCGCACTCGGTAAAGGGCGATGAGCTTTTGATTAAGCTTAAAAAGACCGATATAAATTTCCTAAAAAATCTTGTCTTTCCGATAACTAAAGCAGGTTCAAAGCAAAGCGGAGCTGTCGGTAGCGGTAGATTTATGCTTTCGCAGGACAATAGCGGTCAGCTTGTAAAAAATAAGTATTCCATAAGAAAAACCTCGAGTATTGATAGCATTAAACTGCTTGAAATTCACAAGTATTCAACGCTTTCACACATGATTAAAATCGGTAGCGTGAATTTTGCGTATGCCGATGGCGTAGACCTAACCGCCGCGGCAATTAAAACCACTCCCGTTTTGACAAATAATCTTGTTTATTTGGGAATAAACAGCAGTAACGCTTATCTAAATAATAAGGATTTTCGTAAAGCACTTTCGCTTTGCGTTGATAGAAAAAAGATACTTGCTGACGCCTACGCAGGATTAGGAAACGCAACCGCTATGCCGTTTAATCCGCTCGCGTCAACCTTTAAAAGCCAAAACTATAACATTGACCTCACAAACGTGTCGGCGGCAGGCGAGCTTTTCACGATTTCGGGCTTAACTGAGAAAGATACTGACGGTTTTTATAATAACGCCGAAAAACAGCGCGTGTCCTTAAGGCTTGCCGTAAATAGCGATAACGCTGCGAGAGTGCGCACCGCTCAGTATATTAAAAGGGATTTAGAGGCGCAGGGAATTTCTATTGAAATCATTTCCGAGGCCACCGAAGCCTATATGACAAGAATAAACAACAAGGACTATGATTTGTTCTTGGGCGAGGTAAAGCTTACTCCCGACAATAGCTTGGAATCACTGCTTACCTCGGCGTCGCTCAATTCCTGCGACGACCTTGGACAAACCTTGACTTCCTATAACAGCTACATTTCGGGCGAAACAACGCTTGATGATTTTCTCCGCAGTTTTGATTTGAACACAGTTTTTATTCCGCTGCTTTATAAAAATAATATGTCAGTTTGTTCAGGTACACTCAGCGGAAACGCGACCACAACCGAGTATGATGTTTTCGGCTGTATGGATAAATGGAAATTTTAATTTTAAGGAACTAAAATGAAGCTTAACAAAAACGATATAGTAACTTTAGAAATAACGGCAATGTCAAACGAGGGCAACGGTATCGGAAAAATTTATGATATTGTTGTCTTTGTTCCCAATACGGCCGTAGGGGATACGGTAGAGGTAAAAATCGTTAAGGTGCTTAAAAGCTATGCTTTTGGTAGACTTGAACGCGTTATCTCTCCCTCAAAGCATAGAATAGAAAATAACTGCCCTGTTTTTGAAAAGTGCGGCGGCTGTGCTTATAGACATATAAGCTATAGCGCCGAAATAAATCAAAAGGCACAGCAGGTTTTTCACAATATGAAGGCTATCGGTAGGGTAGATGGCTATTTAAAACAAGACGTTGTTGCAAACGAAAACAATACCGAAAGATATAGAAATAAAGGGCAGTTTCCCGTTGGTAGAGATGCAAACGGCAAAATTGTATCAGGCTTTTTCGCTCCAAGAAGCCATAGAATAATTCCTGTTTCCGATTGCCTGCTTCAGCCACACGTTTTTAGTGAGATAGTAAACGATTGTATCGCCTTTTTTGAGGAAAATGCAGTTTCAGTATATGATGAAACAACAGGCAAGGGACTAATTAGACACATTTACTTAAGACAAGGCGCAGTTAGCGGAGAAATAATGGTTTGTTTGGTTGTAAATGCAAACACCTTTACAGGCGAAAAAGCGCTTTGCGACAAGCTTTGTGCGAAGTATCCCGACATAAAAAGCATCGTTTTAAACGTTAATAAAACGAGAAACAACGTGATAATGGGCGACGAGTGTATAACACTTTGGGGAAGCGATTTTATCATTGATGAGATGTGCGGTCTTAAAGTAACCATTTCACCGCTGTCTTTTTATCAAATAAATCACGATATGGCACAGCGTGTGTATAATCTTGCAGGAACGCTTGCCGACCTTAAAGGGAATGAAACAGTGCTTGACCTTTACTGCGGCGCGGGACTTATTGGACTGTCGGTTGCAAAGAAGGTAAAAAGCGTTGTTGGAATTGAAATTGTTGAGCCTGCAGTTGAAAATGCAAGGAAAAATGCGAGTGATAACGGCATACATAATGCCGAGTTTTATTGTGGCGATGCATCGCTCGTGTCTAAGCTCATACAGGACGGTAAACGCTTTGACGTTGCCTTTGTCGATCCACCGAGAAAAGGCTGCAGCAATGATGTAATTGAGGCACTGTCGGTTTCGGGAGCGGATAAAATCGTATACGTTTCGTGTAACAGCGCGACCCTCGCAAGAGACGTGAATTTACTGATTGAAAAGGGTTATGAGCTTAAAAGTGTCACCCCGGCGGATCTTTTTCCTCGCACCGTTCACACCGAATGTGTCGCTCTTTTGTGTCGCAAAAGCACTGTGCATAATATGAAGCTTTTTGCTTCTCCGTTTGAAATGATAAAGAGCGGATGTAAAACAATTGAGCTTCGCTTGTATGACGAAAAGCGTCAGCAAATAAAAGTGGGCGATAAAATTGTTTTCACAAGCACAGCAAGCGGCGAAAAGCTTACCGCAACGGTTTTAAAATTACACCGTTTTGATAGCTTTAAAGAGCTTTACAAAAGCTTGCCGCTTTTAAAATGCGGCTATACCGAGAAAGATATTGACACAGCACACCCGTCCGATATGGACGCGTATTATTCCTTGGAAAAGCAAAGCAAGTACGGCGTTGTCGGCATCGAAATTTGTGTGCAAAGCTAATTTATAAACTTTTTTATTGAAATCAATCTATTTTCAAGGTTTTTATAGATAATATTCATTAAGCGATTTTGGAGGTTAAATTTATGAGAAGGTCTTTCGCACTTGCTGTTTCTATAATTTTAATTACTGCCGTGTTATTTTCGGGCTGTAAAAAAGAAAAGGCTCCGCAAAACTCCTCGTCGGCCCCTCAAAAAGAATATCTCAACGCTTCTTCAAGCATTGCTAAAACCGAAACCGACGGCAATTTCACCTTTGCGTTTGACCCGTACGTATTGCCTGAGGACGTAAAAGAAGCGATTGGGGGAACACTGTATTATAATAGGTTTGTAAACGCTATTATAAATCAAAAGGACACCGTTTCTATGCCATCGAGAGAGGTATATGATAACGTTCGCTTTGCACTCGGCGAGAACTTCCCGTTTTCAATTCTTATCGAAAATTATAGATACGACTCACAAAACAACCAGGTTTTAATCTCATACGCTTTTGAGAAAACACACGACGAAAAAATAACCGATTTTAAAAAGGCAGTTCAGGAAGTTTTCGACGAGTGCGTTATGAATAGCGATGACGATACCTTGGCGGCAATGTCGCTTTACAAGTGGGTATCGGAAAATATTACCGTTGTTAAAAACAATACTGTCAAGGAGGAAACCACGAGCGATGTAGATACAACCTCGTCCTCAATAGCACAAAACGAGGAAGAAACCTCCGATAGCGTTCAAACCGATATTTATACTACGCTTATAAATAAAGAGGGTACCGATGAGTCGGTAGCCGCACTTTATAACTTCCTTGTAATGCAAATCGGCGTTGAAGGTAAAAGCGTAAGCGCTTGGGAAGATACCAAAACCTACAGCACCTGGAACCTTATAAAGCTTGACTCTAAATGGTATCACTGCGACATCGCTAAGGAACAAAAAGCAACCGACGGCGCAGGCTTAAAATACTTTGGTATGACTCAAAAACGTGTTTTGGAATACGTTAAATCCGATGAGCTGTACGTTGGAGAATGGAACTGGTTTACAAATCAGCCGCCTAAGGCAAATTCGGGTAGATTTTCCGATTTTGCATCGGTTACAAGCTGGGAAATTGATGGCTTAAGAAACAAAATTAAGGCTTATACTGAGGAATTTAACCACTTTATTTGGGAAATTTAACCGTAAAATTTATGTCAAAGAAATATTTACTTCAAAATTTGTTCATTAAATACTGATAAACTTATTTTGGAGGTAAATTTGACAGGAGTGAAATTGATGTTACAAACAAAAATTTTAGTTGTTGATGATGACAAGAATATTTGTGAGTTACTTAGACTTTATTTAGAAAAAGAAGGCTATAACGTAATTTTGGCATTCGACGGTAAAGAGGGACTTGATAAGTTCCAAACACAAAACCCTGACCTTATATTGCTTGACGTTATGATGCCAAATATTGACGGCTGGCAGGTTTGTAGAGAAATTAGAAAAACCTCACAATGCCCGATTATAATGCTCACAGCCAAGGGCGAAACCATTGACAAGGTCCTCGGACTTGAGCTTGGAGCTGACGACTACGTTGTAAAACCCTTTGACTCTAAAGAGGTTGTTGCAAGAATTAAGGCTATTTTAAGAAGAACAGCCGCAAGCGTAGCCGCCGACAGTAACGCTAAAAAGATCGTTACGTTTAACAAGCTTTCCATAAACCTTGAAAGCTATGAGCTAAAGGTAGACGGCAGGGTGGTTGACACTCCGCCTAAGGAGCTTGAACTGCTGTTTCACCTTGCGAGTAATCCCAATAGAGTTTACACTCGCGACCAGCTTTTAGATGAGGTTTGGGGCTTTGAGTATTTTGGCGATTCGCGTACAGTTGACGTTCACGTTAAACGCCTTCGCGAAAAGCTTGAGGGAATTTGTGATGATTGGTGCCTTAAAACCGTTTGGGGCGTTGGTTACAAATTTGAAATAAAGGAATAGGATGCTTTATGAGAAAAAGCCTATTCGCAAAATACTTTACAATATGTACCGTAATAATTCTTGTAAGCTTTGTGTTTTTAGGCGGCGTTTTCAGCGTTCTTACCTCAAGATATTTGAGAACTGAACGCCAACAGCTTTTATCCTCAAACGTTTCAAAGGCTGCGGATTTTACGGCATATAACTACAAGATTAATAACGGGGTTTATCTCGAAAAAAGAATTTTAAAACAGTTTTATTCGTCTATTGCCGATTCAGCGGACGGCATAATGTTTTTAACCGACACAAACGGTACGATAGTGGTTTGTACCGAGGATGGAATGTGTACGCATAAAATAAATTCCATTCCCAAATCGGCATTTGACGTTATGGCAAACGGTGCTGAATATCAAGAATTCGGAACGCTTGGGAAAATTTATTCGTCAATGCACTATACCGTTGGTAGAGCCGTAAAAAACGATGGCGGAACTAAAATAATCGGTTACCTTTTTGAGTCGACCTCGGCCGAAACTATTTCCGTATTTTTGCTTGATATATTCAAGATGTTCCTAATCGCCGCTTTTTCAACCGTGCTTTTGTCCAGCGTTATTATTTATATAGTTACGGCAATGCTTTCAAGACCGCTTAGACAAATGAGTAGAGCGGCCAAATCCTTTGGTCAAGGCGACTTCTCCGCGCGAATATCCTATCGCAGTATGGATGAGGTAGGCGAGCTGGCGCTTTCATTTAATCAAATGGCGGATTCGCTCTCCGAGCTTGAAACTATGCGTAAGAATTTTATAGCAAACGTTTCGCATGAGCTTAAAACCCCCATGACAACCATCGGCGGCTTTATTGACGGAATTCTTGACGGTACAATAAAAAAGCAGGAGCAGGAGCATTATTTAAAAATTGTTTCCGACGAGGTTAAACGCCTGTCAAGGCTTGTGAAATCAATGCTAAACGTTGCAAGGCTTGAAGCAGGCGAGATTAGCCTTAATATGAGTGCTTTTGATATAAGCGACACGATAATTACCACGCTTTTCAGCTTTGAAAAGCAAATTGATGAAAGGCATATGGAAATTCGCGGCCTTGCCGAGATGCAAAAGGTTATGGTTTACGGTGACCGTGATCTTATACATCAGGTTCTCTATAACCTTATAGATAATGCAATAAAATTTTGTGACGATAACGGTTATATAGAATTTGTGGCCGAAAAAAATAAAGACTATGTTAACGTCCACGTCAAAAACAGCGGAAAAGGCTTGTCTAAGGATGAAATTAACCACGTTTTTGATAGGTTCTATAAGACCGATAAATCAAGGGGACTTGATAAAAACGGCGTAGGCTTAGGACTTCATATAGTTAAATCGGTTTTAGATTTGCATAAAGGAAATATATCAGTTGGAAGCGTGCAAGGAGAATATACCGAGTTTACGTTCAGCCTGCCGCTTTATGCCGAACAGGCAAACGAAAAACGTTTTAAATAATTTAGTAAGAATTGTTTATATAAATTTATATTTATGTTTGATTTTGTTCATAAATATTATTTATAATATATTTATAAAATACAATCGGAGGACCCATTATGGCAGACGATAAATTAAACCTTGATCCGCAGCAAGACGCTCAGCAAACTCCTATAGAAGCTACGGAGCCAACAACCGCACCTAACGTGTCGGAGCCTTACGTTGAGGCGGCGCCTCAGCCCTCGGAGCCCACGCCTGAGCCTGTGCCTGCTGAACCTGCAGTCGAAAAAGAGGAAAACGCTACCGTTGGCGGTACGGAAAGCAACACTTCGGCAAGTCAGCCGTCAAGCTTTACATCCGAGCAAAATAATACTCAGGGAACTTATTACAGCTATTCGCCGAATCAAAACTTCGGACAGTATAATTCTCAGCAGTATTATCAACAAAACGGTTTTTACGGACAAAATTATAATCCGCCACCCAAGAAGAAAAAGGGCGGCAAGGTTGCTTTAATAGTTGTCGGTATTATTGCTGTAGTCACAGCCTTATCACTGTTAGGCTTTTGGGCAATAACTGAGGTTTCCGAGATATTTAGTGATAGATTTGGCGTGTCGTCCACCTCTTCGGAGTCAAATAAAAACTCGGAAGATGATGAAAACGACGAATCGCTTAACGACCTTGTTACAAACAGCAAGCCCAGCGGCTCGGACGAATACAGTGTATACAGTGACGGCACGATGACTCCTGCCGCGGTAATTGAAAAGGTTCGCCCGTCAATTGTTGGAATTGTGCAGTACGTAAATTCAAAAAACGGTATACCAACCGTTAATGGAGAGGGTTCGGGAATTATTATAAGTGAAGACGGATATATCATCACAAATGCTCATGTGGTTGAGGACGCTACAATGATAACCGTTGTGCTTGATAATAATGAGGAATATAGAGCGACCTTAAAGGGTATTGACACACAAACTGACCTTGCTGTTATAAAAATTGATGAAACAGGTTTGCCCGCGGCCGAGCTTGGCGACTCGTCTCAAACTGTTCTTGGTGAAAGTGTAATAGCAATCGGCAATCCGGGCGGATTAGAACTTGCAGGAAGCTGTACGGGCGGAATGGTTTCCGGACTTAATAGAACGATTTCAAGCGACTCGGTTGGATATGCTATGACCTATATTCAAACCGATGCGGCAATTAACCCGGGAAATTCCGGCGGAGCTCTTGTGAATATGTACGGACAAGTAATTGGAATCAACTCTGCAAAGATTGTTGCGGAGGGATATGAGGGTCTTGGATTTGCGATTTCTATTAACGAGGCTATTCCAATCGTAAACGACCTACAACGTTACGGATACGTGAAAAACAGAGCCAAAATTGGTATTGGATTCCAACTTATAACCGAAACAGTTTCTCAGTATTATAATTACTCAATTCCGGCAGGATTGCTTGTTACCGTCATTGATGAGGAATGTGATATTGCTAACAAGGACGTTGAAATCAACGATATAATTACTAAGATTGACGGCGAGGAAATAACATCGGCAAATGTGGTTTACAGCGTTTTACAAAATAAAAAACCCGGTGACACGGTTGTGTTATCGGTTTATCGAATAGGAACGCGCTCAAGCACGTCAAAGACATTTGAGGTTACCGTTATTCTTTCAGAGGAT
>CAZDLQ010000018.1:0-10718 GCA_964506315.1 uncultured Oscillospiraceae bacterium | reverse complement strand
CGCTGGAAGTTTGAAAAGGTAGACTTTGAGCCGGGCGGAAAGGACCACGCTTCTCCCACAGGAAGCTACCAAACAAGCCGCGTAATTTCCGAGAAAATCTTTAATTTCCCCGCACCCTATTTCCAGGGCTATGAGTTTATCGGAATCAAGGGCACAACGGGCAAAATGTCAGGCTCAAGCGGACTTAACTTAACTCCCAAAACCCTGCTTCAGCTTTATCAGCCTGAGGTTATTTTGTGGCTTTATTCAAAAACCGAGCCGCTTCACGCCTTCGATTTTTGCTTTGACGACGAGATTTTAAGACAATACTTTGAGTTTGATAAAATGTATAACGCTGTTCGTGACGGCAAGGCCGACGATAGAGCAAAAGAGATAATCGCAAACGCACTTGTAGAAGGTCACGAGGTTATCACCGTGCCTATGGCACAGCTTGTGTCACTCGGTTCGGTTGTAGATTTTAACAGCTCAATGCTTGAAACCGTGTTTGAAAAAATCGGCACACCCTATAAAGAAGCTGATTTTGCCGAGCGTCTTGCGCTTGCTAAATACTGGGCCGAGCAGTGCAGTCCCGAAAGCCTTAACCATCTTTTAGAGGGACGTAATTTTGAAAAATACAACGCTCTCTCCGAGGATGAGAAGAAGGAAATTGAGCTTCTTTACAGCTATCTTTCAAAGGGCGGCTATAGCTTAGAGGACCTTAATACCGAGCTCTACGCTATTCCCGGCAAGGTTTACACCTTCGCCGACGATAAGGAGAGAAAAGCCGCTCAAGGCGCGTTCTTTAAGAACGTTTACGAGCTTCTTATCGGCAAGGAAAAGGGCCCCCGTCTTTATCTTTTCCTCTACGCTATCGAGGCCGAGCGTTATCTTTCGCTTCTTGATTTTTCAACTCCCGAAACCGAGGCTGAAAAGGCACTTAGAGAGCAAAACGCCGAGAGCGTTTGTGCAAACGAGGGCGTTGAACCCATCAAAGAGCAAATCACCATTGACGATTTTGCAAAAATGGACTTCCGCGTTTGCAAGGTATTAAAGGCCGAAGAGGTTGCAAAATCACATAGCTGCTTAAAGCTTACACTTTTTGACGGACTTGGCGAGAGAGTTATTATGTCAAGCATCAAAAACGAGTACAAGCCCGAGCAGCTCGAAGGCAGAAAAATTATCGTTGTTGCAAACCTAAAGCCCGCTAAATTTGCAGGCGTTCAAAGCAACGGTATGCTTCTCGCCGCAACGGCTGAGTCTTGCGGCTGCCAAATTATTTTCGTAGACGACAGTGTCCCCGAGGGAACGGCAATAGGCTAAATTAAAAAATGCACGGGCGTCTTTAGGGGCATCTTCCGTAAGGAAGGTGCCCCAGTTATATTCGCCTTTGGCGAGTTGTATTGCTTTGCAGTTATATGATGCTTCGCATCGTGGTATTGTCCTTCGGACAGCTTTTGAGCGAATATAATACCACAAAAACCGATAGGTTTTTATATCACTCATTTGGAACAAATGAATATCACTGTGGGACTTGTCTCACAATATCACTCACTGTTCTCAACTTGGGATAGGCAAAATTTGAAAGAGTCTAACTCACAATGATGCTTTAAAAGAAAAAAGCGTTATTGCGCTTATAAAAAAGAAACGAGCACAAGGACGACGTGCTGTTTTATTGTTTAAACAAAAGAGGTGTGCCTTATGGCATGTAGCGTGTATTTAATCCGCCACGGGCAAAGCCTTGGCAATTTTAAAAGAAACTTTCTCGGTCACACCGACTGGGATTTGACCGAGTTGGGTTATAGGCAGGCCGACTGCGTGGCGCAGTATTTTGATAAAATTTCGGTTGATGCAATTTATTCAAGCGACCTTATGAGAGCGCGCAACACCGTTGTCCCTCTCTCTAAAGCTAAAGGGCTTGAAATCACCACAGATAAAAACCTGCGCGAAATTTATGCAGGTCTTTGGGAAGGCCAAAACTATCAGTTTATAGAGGAAAAAACGCCTAACGAGTGGGCAGGGTGGCAGCGAGCCGATAGCGAAAATATGGGCCCTGCGCAGGGCGAGAGTGTAAAACAGCTTCTTAGTAGAGTTTACGCCGCGCTTATTAAAATCGCCCAAAATAACGACGGCAAAACTGTTGTTGTGGCGCTTCACGCTACGCCCATTAGGGTTGTCACAAATCACGTTTTGGGAAAAAGTTTGTGTGAGCTACATAGCACGCCTTGGGTGGCCAACGCGTCGGTTACCAAACTCAAATTTGAGGGCGGAGAATTTAAGCTTGAATTTACCAACGACTGCTCGCATTTGGGTGATATTGTAACGGTGCTTCCTAAAAATATTTAAGACACCGCAAAGACGTGCAAAACATTGACAAATATGGGCAAACTTGTTAATATAAAATGTAATCCTAATGTAAGGAAGTGAACAAAAATGTTCGAGATAAAAAACGTAGCCTTCAAGGCTGACGATGGAAAATATATTGTAAAAAACGTAAGCTTTACCGTGCCCGAAGGCCAAATTGTTGCAGTAACAGGCCCTAACGGCGGCGGAAAAAGTACAATCGCAAAGCTTATTTCGGGAATATACAAAAACTGCGAGGGCGAAATTCTCGTCGGTGGCGAGGATATTTCGGCTCTTGATATAACCGAGCGCGCAAAAAAAGGCGTCGGCTATGCATTTCAAAGACCCGTTTGCTTTAAGGGCTTTAGAGTTCGCGATATGTTAAATATCGCCGCAGGTAAAGAGCTTACAAACGATGAATGTAAGGACCTTTTGGGTACTGTCGGTCTTTGTATGTACGATTATATCGACCGCGAGATTAACAATAATCTCTCGGGCGGTGAGCAAAAGCGCATTGAAATTGCAGGCGTGCTTGCAAGAGGCTGTGCGTATAACGTGTTTGACGAGCCTGAGGCAGGTATAGACATTTGGAGCTTCCAAAAGCTTATAAACGTTTTTGAAAATCTTAAAAGAACAAATAAAGCAGGTCAGCTTATCATATCCCACCAAAGAGGAATACTCGATATTGCCGACAAAATTGTTGTTGTCAGCGGCGGTGAGGTGGTGCGCGAGGGCAAACCGTCGGACATTTTGCCGACGCTTTTTGACGACCCCGCCTATAAAAACTGCCCTGTAGGAAAGAGGTGCGCGGATGAATAACGAAACTTTAAATTTACTTGCCGAGATCGGTATTTCCGAATACGATTTTGAAAAATCCGCCTTCTCAATTAGAGAAAACGGCTCCTGCGCCGCCTTAAATTCGACTGAAAATACTCAAATTATAAGAAAAGAAGACGGCTCGGGTATTGAAATTCATATTAAGCCTTTCACAGTCGGCGAAACGGCTTATATCCCTGCTTGTGTTACCAAGTCGGGCGTAAAGGATATCGTAACCAACGACTTCTTTATCGGAGAGGGTGCCAGCGTTACCGTTGTTGCAGGCTGCGGCGTTCATTCTAACGAAAAGGGCGAGGCGCTTCATAACGGTATTCATAGATTTTTCCTCGGAAAAAATGCTAAAATTGAGTATATTGAAAAGCACGTTGGTACGGGCGCATCACAGGACAAAAAAATCAACACCCAAAGTGAGTTTGTGCTCGCCGAGGGCGCTGTTGCAAACGTTATAAGTGAGCAAATCGGCGGCGTTGATAACGCACAAAGAGATACCGTTGCAACGCTTTCAAAGGACGCGGTTTTTACGGTGCATGAGCGACTGCTCACCGACGGCGACAATAGAGTTGACACCAATTTTGAGGTTTACCTAAACGGCGAAAACTCCAAGGTTGAAATCGGTTCGCGCTCGGTTGCAAGGGGCAATTCAAGCCAAAGCTACGTTTCCAAAATTGAGGGCAACGCGGCTTGCACGGGCTATAGCTCTTGCGACGCTATCTTAGCCGAGAACGGCAAATGCTCCGCCACTCCGCGCCTTGACGCTAACTGCGGCGACGCTGGCCTTATTCACGAGGCGGCTATCGGCAAAATTGCAGGCGAGCAAATTATGAAGCTTTGCTCCCTCGGCCTTACCCGTGAAGAAGCCGAGCAAAAAATCATCGAAGGCTTCTTAAAATAAAATCAAAACTAACACAAAAAGGGTGCCTTACGACACCCTTTTGTTGTTAATTAGGCCTTACTGATAAGCCTTTATGTTTTTACATAATATCATTGAGGTAATCAAGAAAATCCTTGTCGTCTAAAGATGAGTCGGACGACGAGGAATAGCACGAGGAATAGTCCTCAAGAGGTGTGTCGGGATAATTGGTTTGGTATCGATTCAAGACGTTTTTGCGTTGCTCCTCGTTTGAGCAAAGGTCAAGGTCAGTTTTAAGGCAACGGTTAACAAACGATATTGGCGAATCTGAGTCGAGGCCCGAAAAAGTCCCTTGAGGATAAAGGTTGTAACTACTGTATCCTGTGTTTGTTTGTGTGGGAGTAGTGTTCGAAGTGGACGCAGTTATTCTCTTTTTTACTCGCTCGATATCCGAATTAGCATCTATACCCGCCTCTTTTGACTTGTTATACCAATAAAGCGCGTCGGCGTAATCGTCCGCACCGTATTCTCGGCATTTACCAATTTGGAGGTATGCGTAGGCATATCCGTTATCAGCGGATTTTCTATACCAAGCCTCAGCCTGTGTGTAATCCTTTTCGGTGTAATAAATATAGCCTAATCCAAATTGTGAACGTCCGTGATTATGCTCTGAACCCTTAGTAAACCACTTTAACGCTTGCTCGTGAGATTTTTCTACGCCGTATCCGTGGCAGTATGCAACCCCAACGTCAGCCATAGCCTCAACGTCACCTAACACGGCGGCGCAGTGAGCCCAATCAAAGAAGTCATCCATCGATTTCTCTGTGCCCTCGCCGTTAAAGTAGCAAAGGCTTAAATTGCGCTGTGCAGGAACACAACCGTTAGCTGCTGACCGTTTATACCACTCAAAAGCTTTCGATAGGGATTTTTGCACACCGTGACTGCCGTTATAATAAATTTCACCGAGTCGGTATTGTGCGGTGTGAAAGCCAAGTACTGCTGCACGATAATAGCACTTTACGGCCTTATCATAAGATTGTTCAATTCCGTAGCCGTTTGCATAGGCGACACCGAGATTGTACAGTGCTCGTGGCTCGCCGGCGTTGGCGGCAGATTTGCAAAGATCGGCATATTTTTTAACGTCCTTTGTGACACCGCAACCGCTATAATAGCAGTAAGCAAGGGTTGATTGTGCCAAAGGGTTATCTGCAGCTGCGGCTAATTCAAATAATTGCGCGCTTCGTTCATAGGATTTTTCTACGTCATAACCCCAATAGTAACATTTCCCCAAACATACTTGAGCAACTGTGTCGCCGCTTGCGGCATCGATTTTCAGCTGTTCTATTGGATTTATCAATACCATCGCCTCCAATAAAGAGTTATAAACTTATTTTATCACAAAACAATAGTTATTGCAATATTAAGGCAAGTAGAGAACTTTTACTTTAACCTGATATTCCCAAAATTGAAAACAAAGTGTGAAAAAAGGCGAAATTGTTTGACAAGAGGCTACTTTACAATGTATAATATAGGGTACTGTAATATAGGTAATTATGCCCACTTTTAAAGGACGGACTTTAAGGGTGGTAAGGCTTAAAAAAACAAATCCACGTTCCAAAACACAGTGAAACAGGAGGACAACAAAATGACCATTGAGGTTAAAAATCTTACCAAAAGATATGGCCAAAACAAAGCGGTAGACGACATATCCTTTGAGATAAAGGAAGGCGAAATTGTAGGCTTCCTCGGCCCAAACGGCGCAGGAAAGACTACCACTATGAACATTCTCACAGGCTACCTTTCGGCAAGTGAGGGTGAGGCTAAAATCGGCGGAATGGATATTTTGGAAGAACCGTATGAGGTTAAAAAGCTCATTGGCTACCTTCCCGAGCAGCCGCCCCTTTACCATCAAATGACCGTACTTGAGTACTTAAATTTTATATACGACTTAAAAAAGGTCAAGCTTCCGAGAGAGGAGCATATCGCGTCAATTTGCCGCTTAGTTCGCATTGACAACGTGTCAAAGCGCGTAATCGCTCACCTTTCAAAAGGTTATAAGCAAAGAGTTGGCATTGCGCAGGCGCTTATCGGCAATCCGCCCGTGCTTATTCTTGACGAGCCCACCGTTGGCCTTGACCCCAAGCAAATTATCGAAATCCGTACACTTATAAAACGTCTCGGCGAAAGCCACACCGTAATCTTGTCCTCGCACATTCTTTCCGAGGTGCAGGCAGTTTGCGATAGAATTATCATCATAAACGGCGGTAAAATCGTTGCCGACTCGTCAGCTCAGGAGCTTACAAGTAAGTTCGGCTCGCTTAAAAACCTAAGTGTTAGAATCGGCACCACCGACGAGACCTCGGCCTTCCGTATGCTTAGCAAAATCCCCGGCGTTGAGAGGGTTGAAACCAGCGGCTGTAAGGAAAAGGGCGCAAATGACTTTATCGTGCGCTGTGAGGAAGGACAAGACCTTCGTAACGAAATTGCCAAGAGAGTTTTAGAGCGCGGCTGGCCGCTTCTTACTCTAAGAGCACAAGAGGCAACACTTGAAGAAATCTTTATTGGACTTGTAAATCAAACCGGAAAGGGAGGTAAAAACTAATGCTTGCAATTTTTAAAAGAGAATTCGGTAGCTTTTTTTCCACCCCGCTCGGCTACGTCATTTTAATCATTTTTAACGTATTTAGCGGTATGTATTTTTGGTTTGGCACACTTTACAGCGATACCGTTAATATGACGCACGTATTTAGCGGCTACACAATGATAGTTCTTGCCGCTGTGCCTATTCTGACTATGCGACTCTTAAGTGAAGAACGCAGGCAAAAAACCGACCAAGCGCTACTGACTGCGCCCGTTTCACTCGTTTCCATCGTGCTTGCAAAATTCTTTGCGGCTTTTCTGCTTTTCGTGCTTGGCATTTCGATAACCCTTGTTTACTCGGTTGTACTTGCGTTTATCGCACAACCCGCCTGGTCTTACATACTCGGCAACTACCTTGGAATGTTACTGCTTGGTGGGGCGCTTATTGCGGTAGGTCTTTTGATTTCGTCGCTTACCGAAAATCAGCTTGTCGCCGCAATTATAAGCTATGCGTCAATGTTCCTGCTACTTATGATGGACAGTATCGCAAGCATTTTCCCCGTAGCATTTTTGCAGGATTTTTTCTATACGCTTTCTTTCCAAGCAAGGTATGATGCCTTTGTTTCGGGAACAGTTTCACTTGATAACGTAATGTATTTCTTAAGTATAGCAGCAGGCTGTATTTTCCTAACCACTCGCGTTATGGAAAAACGCCGCTGGAGCTAAGAGAGGAGGAAGAAATATGTTTAATAAAAAGAAAAAAGATGAAATCGGTGAAGTTATAGAAACCGAGATTTCTTCCGCCGCGGCTGATGAGGCTACTGAAGAGGTAGCAGAAGAGCCTAAAAAGAAATTTAAGAAAACAAAGACTGCCGAGAAAAAAGGCGCTTCCGTAAACGAGCTTAAAAGACGCCTTAAATATGGCTCGCTTTCAGTCGTTTTAACCTGTGTCGTTATCGCGGTAATTGTTGTTATTAACGTGCTTGTCAGCGTAATTGCCGATAAGTTCCCCGAGGTAACCATCGACACTACAAGTGAGCAGTATTTTGAAATTTCCGATGTGTCTACCGAGTATCTTGCCACCCTTGAGGATTACGAGATCGAGATTATCTTCATTGGTGCAAAAAGTGAGCTTATGGCAGACGAGTATTACAATAAAATCGTCACCATTGCCGAAAAGTATGAGCAGTTGACTCCAAATCTTGAAGTTTCTTGCGTTGACCTTGATAAAAACCCCGGCTTCGAGGCAAATTACAACAATGCCACCTTTACCGTAGGTGACGCGATTGTAAGCTGCGGAGACAGATACAGACACTTAAATTCGGGCGACTTCCTCATTTCATATGATGACGGCTCAAGCAGCACGGATTACTACACAACAACTACCACCACGACATATTATCTAAACGCGGAGTATGCGCTCACCACCGCAATTATGGTTGTAACTGCATCGGACAATCCCGTTGCAACCGTAATTACAGGCCACGGTGAAACCAGCCTTGAAAAGCTTGAGAATTTGCTTGTAAGCAACGGCTTTACGGTAAACACACAAAGTATTCTTAAGGAGCTTGATTACGACAGTGACCTGCTTATTATCGCAGCTCCCACCAAGGATTATTCCGAAGAGGACCTTAAAAAGCTTGACGACTTTATGTATAACAGCGGCAAGTACGACAAAAACATAATGTACATTGCCGACTACTCTCAGCCCGTGCTCCCCAACCTTGAGGCGTTCCTCTATGACTGGGGCATTGTGCTCGAAGAGGGCGTGGTTTACGAAAGCGACGATAGCGTGGCTTATGCAAATATGCCCTATCTTAACATTCTTGAATACGTAGACCCCGACACAACCCTTGATGCCGCAATGACCGAAACCACTGCTTACGGCGTGTACGGTAGACCTGCTACTGTTGCCGAGGTGCTTGACGCTAATATGGTCAACGCAGTAATGCTTCAGCATAGCGAAACCTCAAAAATCGGCACACTTGTTGACGGCGATTTCACAAAGGGCGATGGCGAGGGCTCTTACGTAGCAATGGCCTGCACCACCATACAAAAAAATGACAGCCAGCTTAATCTTCTTGAATCCAACCTCATTTTTGTAAACTCAACTGCATTTTTTGAGGACCTGTACTTTGAAAAAGCGTATTCGGCCAACCCCGACGTTACAATCAGCACAATTGACTCGGCGCTCGGCAGAGAAAATAAAATTTCGGTACCCACAAAGAGCCTAACCGCCGCACAGCTTGGTATCACCTATGCACAGGCAAACACCATCGGCGCAATCGCGGCTATCGGTATTCCCGTGATTTTACTTGTTATTTGCCTTGTCGTTTGTATTCGTAGGAGGTACTTATGAGTAAAAGAGTTCGCGCTATTGTTGCGGCGCTCATTTGCCTTGTTGTCCTTGTCGGCGCGGCGCTGGCTATCACATTTTGGCCCGAAAAGGACGAAACGGAAGAGACGGGCAGCAACGTGTCGGGTATAACAAGCAGCGAGGATGAGTCGGAGCTGTACGGTAACGTAAATGTTTACGTGTTTGAAGTCGATAACGTTAGAGATATTACGGTAGAAAACACCGTCGGCGGCTACACTTTAAGCTACGTTAAAAGCAAAACCTGGACGCTTAAGGGCGTTGACTCAGGCTTCCTTACCGAAGAAGACCTCGACAGCGTGCTTGCCACCGCAACCGAGTTTGTGGCAGTAAAGCTTATTGCCGAAAAGCCTACCAATATGGAAGCTTACGGCTTGGACGAGCCGCTTGCCACCGCCACCATTAAATACAACACGGGCGAAGTTATAACCGTGCTTGTCGGTGATACCAACAGCTCGGGCGGCGTTTACGTCTACCTTAAAGAAAACGATAAGATTTATCTTACCGAGTCGAGCTGGTCGGACGTATTCCTGCTTAAAAACTCCGCTTTTATTGATTTAACTGTGGTTGACGCTATTGAAACCGATGAAGACGGCAACGAGGTTGACCCCAAAATCACCAAAATCACCTACACAGGCCCTGCGCTCAAAAACCCCATTGTTATTGAGCAGAACCCCGAGTATTTAACACAGGTAAAAGAGGTTGAGGAAAACGCAGGTGAGGATGACGCCGAGCAAACGGTATACGCATCGGAGTTTATGTTCACTTCGCCTATGGTTGCCGATATTTCCAACGACGCCTTTGACGGTATGCAGTATGCGTATTACGGCCTTGCCGCCACCGACGTTTATTCCTTCAAGCCCACCTCAAAGCAGCTTTCCGACTGCGGTCTTAGTAGTCCGCAGGTAGTGATTTCGCTGTTTGATAAAAACGGCACTACAAAGATAAACCTCGGTAAAAAAGTCACCATTGAAGAGGTTGAATACTACTACGTAACCGCAACAGGCAAAACGCCTATTTACATCGTTGAGGCAAGTAACTTCACCTTCTTTGAGGAAGACCTCATTGACTATATGAGCGCCATTGTCGTTAACGTTTTAATCGACGATATTAAGACTATGACGTTTGAGATCGGCGATGACAAATACGTCTTTGAGCAAAGCGGCAGCGGCGATGCGCTTGTTGTCCGCTACAACGGCAAAAAGGTTTCAACCGCCGAGTACCGTGACCTCTATCAGCTTGTAATGCTGGTTTACTGCGAGGAATCGGTTGAGCCTGGTGAGTATAAGGGCGACGGTGACATTAAAATCACCTACACCTACCACGAAAGAGAAAAGGTGGATGTTGTAGAGTACGTAAAAGTAGCTACACGAAAATATATGATTAGACGCAACGGCAGTGACCTTGCGCTTGTGCGCTCTAAGTACGTCGACACACTCGTTTTCGGCGTAACCGAGCTCATTTCGGGTAGAGACGTCCCCAGTGATTATTAAAAACAGTATATTTGTAAGACTTAGCGGAAGGGTTTTAACCCTTCCGCTTTTTTGCGTAAAGAAGGTCAAGGCGGCTAATTTTTTTCTCGCCTCCCTCTGACGAGGGAGGTGGCAAAACGGAGTTTTGACGGAGGGAGAGAACGGTTTAAAATAAATGTGAAATTTCGACTTTCTCTCCCTCAGTCTTGCCTTGCGGCAATCCAGTTCTCGCTGCGGCTCGGTCACCTCGCGGTTCTAACAGCCCACTGGGCTGTTATTCATTGCC
>CAZDLQ010000017.1:0-11143 GCA_964506315.1 uncultured Oscillospiraceae bacterium | reverse complement strand
GCGACTCCTGCATTAGCTTGTCGTTGCCGACAAGGTAAATTTTTCCGTCAATTTCAGCCCTAACACCCTTACCGAAAATCTCCTCGATTTTGCCGATTCTTGCCTTGTTAATTTCCTTGTTAAACGCTGCTTTAAGCGATGCGGAAATAGGATGATCGGAATAGTTTTCGCAGGTTGCGGCAAGCTCTAATAGCTCGTCCTGTGAAATGATCTCGGGGTGAATTGCAGTCACCTCAAAGTTTCCTTTGGTAAGTGTACCTGTTTTGTCAAATGCACAAAGCTCAGCCTTTGCAAGCTTCTCAACACAGTCGGTGCCCTTAATTAAAATACCATTTCGGCTCGCGCCGCCGATAGCACCAAAGAAGGTAAGCGGCACTGAAATTACAAGCGCGCAAGGGCAGGAGATTACAAGACAGGTGATAGCCTTGTGTATCCAAACAGCCCATTCACCGTTGAAAAGCGGCGGAACAACTGCAAGAATAAGCGCTAACACAACCACAATGGGCGTGTAATATTTTGCAAAACGCGAGATAAAGTTTTCGGTCTTTGACTTTTTCTCGGACGAATCTTCAATCATAGAAAGAATTTTTGAAACCGAGCTTTCCTCAAAGCTTTTCTCGGTCTTGGCGGTAAGCACACCGCCCATATTTATGCATCCGCTAATAAGCGTGTCACCAACCGTTACCGCACGCGGTACGCTCTCGCCCGTTAGGGCAGTGGTGTCAAGGAAGGAGTCACCCTCAACAACAACCGAGTCAATGGGAATTTTCTCACCGGGCTTTATTAAAATCAAACTGCCAACAGGTATGTCCTTGGGATTTACTCGCTCGGTTTCGTCGCCACTTATTAAATTAGCACTGTCGGGACGAATGTCCATAAGCTCGGTTATACTGCGGCGGCTTTTAGATACCGCAAGCGACTGAAAAAATTCACCGATTCGGTAAAGCAGCATAACCATTACGCCCTCGCCCGACTCACCAATGGCAAAAGCACCAAAGGTTGCAATGGTCATTAAAAAGTTCTCGTCGAATATCTTGCCGTGAATTATGCCTAGAAACGCCTTTTTGATAACCATAAAGCCCGAAACGAGATAGGCCGGAATAAAGCTCAGTAGGTGCAAAAGCTCGCCCTCGGCGGTTATCTCAAAGCTCTCAAGTAGCTTCGCCGCAATAAATAAAACAACGGCAATAATAATGGTGTAAACGTCCTTAAGCTCAAGTGTGGACATTTTGTATTTGTTTTGGTGAAACACAACGTCAGGCTCAACCGCCTTGCAAGCGCGCTCTACCTCTTTGTATACCTTTTTAAATATGGCATCGTCGGCCTCGAGCGTAAGCTTCATTGAAACAAAGTTTACACTAACAAAGCTGGCGCCCTCAACCTTTTTTGCGGCACTCTCCATCTTCATAGCACAATGCGCGCAGTCTAAATTCTCAATTAAATACTGTTTTCTCATTCTCTTATATGCTCCAATCCTGTGTCGGTAATTATGTTTACGTGCTCATCCGCAAGGGAATAGAGCAGCGTTTTTCCGTCGCGCCTAAATTTTACAAGCTCACTGCTTTTAAGTAGCTTCAACTGATGTGAAATTGCCGATGGCGTCATGTCCATAATTGCCGCAATATCACCAACGCAAAGCTCCCCTGAGCGTAAAAGATAAAGTATTTGAAGCCGCGTGCCGTCACCGAACATTTTAAATAAATCGGATAAATATGCAATATCTCGGCTCGGTAGCGCCTCTTTTCTTTGCTCGGCTTCCTGCTCGCTTATGAACATATACGGTGTTATTATTTTATTGTTGTCTATTTTAACCACTCCATTCATTTGAACACTTGTTCAAATGATACTATAATACCATAGAATAAAAATGTCAACAAAAAAGGATATTCTTTTTAGGGAATATCCTTTTAAATTTATTCTTCTTTTTTTGACGGGACACTATCCACCTTTTTCATGCTGATTTTTGATAGGGGATTGCTTTCAAATGCCTCGTCAATTTGTTTGCTTGCAATGTGGGTATAAATTTCGGTGGTTGCAAGGTTTTGGTGACCGAGAATTTCTTTTAAAATTCTAAGATCAACACCGCCGTGCTGATACATAAGCGTAGCCGCCGTGTGACGAAGCTTATGCACCGAATAGCCCTTTCCCGCAAGCCCGCTCATTTTAAAATATTTTTGCATATTAACCTGAACGGTTTTCGTGCTTATGCGGTTGCCTTGCCTGCTTATAAAAAGCGCTTGACTGTTTTTTGCAATGTTGTTGGGCCTAACCTTCATATACTCGGCAATAGCATCAAGACAGGCTTTATTTAAATGTATGTGACGCTCCTTGTCGCCCTTACCGAGAACGCGCAAATTATCGCCCTGAATGTCATTAAGATTTATTCCCACAAGCTCGGATAAACGAAGACCGCAGTTTAAAAACAAGACGGTTATGCAGTAATCTCGCGCCGCGTAGGTTCCCTCAATGCACTCCAAAAGACTTATGCACTCTTCAAGCGTGAGGTATTTGGGCAGGCGCTTTCTTTGTGACGGTACTTCAAGCTCGGCAACGGGATTGGTTTCAAGTAGATTAACCTTAACGGTAAGATAGGAGAAAAATGTTCGTAGCGCGGAGGACTTGCGTGAACGGGTGGGCGCAATGTCACCACGGTCGTTAAGCACGTAAAATAAAAAGTCGTACACCTCGGTAAGCGTAACCCGTCTAAGCATTTCAATGTCAACGTCCGCAATGGTGATTTCTTCAAACTCTATATCTAAAGGCACAAGACCGCGGTTTCTCTTTAAAAACCTAAAAAACATTCTTATGTCCAAAAAATACTCGTAAACAGTTTTTGGCGACTTGCCCTTAATAGTTTGAAGATACACTAAAAACCGCCTTAAAATCTCGGGACAATCGGTAAGCGTGCTTATTTGAAACATTTTTCTCACCTCACAATATGTTATTATTATACTATTAAAAAAAATAATTGTAAATAGTTTTCAAATGCAAAAAAATGTGTTATTATATCTATAATTGCAAAAAAGAAAGGGGAGAGTACTCTATTTTAGTATCAATTGAAAACGTAACTAAATATTTTGGCGACAATAGAATACTCTCTAACGTTACCGCAACCGTTGAGGATAACGCCCGAATCGGCATAATCGGCAAAAACGGTACAGGTAAAACAACTCTTTTGAATATCATTTGTAAGGAACTGCCCTTTGACGATGGTAGTGTTAACGTAAGCCGCAAAACAACCATCGGTTACCTTAAACAAAACAGCGGCCTTGATAGTGATAGCACAATTTATGAGGAAATGCGCAAGGTGTTTTCCGACCTTCTAAAAATAAAGGACGAAATAACAGTTCTTGAAGCAAAAATGTCGGAGAGCCTTTCATCGCGGGAATATACGGCAGTATCCGAAAAATACGCCTCGCTTTCAACCCTTTTTGAGCAAAGGGACGGCTATAATATTGACGTAAAAATTAAAACAATTTTAAACGGTATGGGCTTTGCCGATAAACAGCTTGATACTGTAATAAACACCCTAAGCGGCGGTGAAAGAACACGCCTTTCTCTCGCGCGCCTTCTTTTAATTTCGCCCGCAATTCTCATTCTTGACGAGCCGACAAACCATCTTGATTTTGAAACACTTTCTTGGCTTGAAGAATATCTTTTAACCTATAAAGGCGCAGTTTTGACCGTTTCCCACGATAGATATTTTCTTGATAAGCTCACCACTTGTATTTGGGAAATAGAGGACGACGAGCTAACTGTTTTTAAAGGCAACTACAGTAAATATCTTGTATTAAAGGAAGAAAAAATCGCCCGCCAGCTTAAAGAGTATGAACTACAGCAGGAAAAGATTGCACATCTTGAAGATTACGTTGCAAGAAATTTGGTAAGGGCAACCACCTCAAAAAGCGCAAAGAGTAAACGCAACGCTCTTGAACGAATGGAAGTAATTGAGAAGCCTAAAACCTACACAAAGAAAATGCCCATAAATTTTGAGTACGACTATGAGCCAAACTTCGAGGTTTTAACTGTAAAGGACTTAACCTTAACAGTCGGAAAAGGCGATGAAATCAAGGTTTTATGCCCAAGCGTTTCGTTTGGCCTTGAAAAAGGGGATAAGCTTGCAATAGTCGGCGCAAACGGTACAGGCAAGACCACACTGCTTAAAATTATAAAGGATTTGCCACCCGTAAAGCGTGAAATTTATTGGGGCGGCAACGTAAAAATCGGCTACTATGACCAACACCTAACCGTATTAAATCCCAACAACACGGTAATGGAAGAGCTTTGGTCAAGATTTCCTAAAAGAGATCCGCTTTCTATTAGAACAACGCTCGGTAGAGCGCTTTTTAGCGGCGAAACCATTGAAAAAAGGGTTGGAGATTTAAGCGGCGGCGAAAAAGCACGCCTTAGCCTTGCTATTCTCATTGAGCAGCGCCCCAACGTGCTTATAATGGACGAGCCTACTAACCACCTCGACCTTAATATGCGTGAAATCTTGGAAAAAGCGCTTGTTGATTTTGACGGCACGCTTATCTTGGTTTCCCACGATAGATACTTCCTTGATAAAATTCCCAATAAAATCTTAATGCTGTCAAATAATACCGCGAGATTTTTCAAGGGCGGCTATAGGGAATTTTGTGAAAAAATCGAGGCCGAAAAAACCGAGCAATTATCGGTAGCCGTAAAAGAAAAGACCGAAAAAACCGAAAAGACGTCTAATTATAGAAGTCGCGAGCAGCGCGCACAGGACTCACAGCGTAGGGTAGAGCTTTCTCGTCTTGAGGCGGAAATTGCCTCTTTAGAGGAGAAAATCGTCTCACTTGAAAAAGAATTATCCCTGCCTGAAACCTTTGCCGATTTTAAAAAGTCTTCCGAGCTTTGCAGTGAACTTGAACAAACTCGCCAAAAATACGACCAAAGCTTTGAAAATTGGATGTCACTTTCGGAAAAAGTAAACAGTTGATTTTACCTAAAAAATGTTGTATAATGTAAGGTAATTTATTTAAGGAGATTTCAATTGATGCAAAATGATTTTAATATAAATGAAAAAGCGTCTTTTTCGCTTCCCACACTTGCGCTTCGCGGAATAATGCTTTTTCCAAGCAACGTACTGAATTTTGAGGTTATTCGCCCAAAATCAATAGCGGCAATAAATTATGCGCTAAAAGCCCAAAAGGACCTTTTCCTTGTAACTCAAAAGGATATTATGGTTGAAGAACCCAGCGAAAAGGATCTTTATAAGGTCGGTGTTGTGGCGTCTATCAAGCAGGTAATTCGCGGCAACGGTAAAACCGTTAGAGTAATTGTAGAAGGCAAATATAGAGCCAAAATTTTATCGGTTAACACAAATGCGGAGTATATAATTTGTGAGCTTGAGGAGCATCCTCTCGCTCGTAGAAGCACAAACGTTTCACTAATTCAAGAAGCGCTTGTGAGAACGCTTAAGGACTCGTTTGAAACCTATCTTTCGGTTTCTCCCACGATGCCAAGAGAAATGGTGGTAAGAATTTTTAACGAGGAAGACCCCGCTACTTTAGCCGAGCTTTTTGCAGGCAACGTTGCACTTCCCATTGCGGACAAGCAAAAGATTTTAGAGCTTTCTACCGTAACCGCACGCTTAGAGTATATCATTAGAGCGCTTGAACACGAAAATGAAGTTTTAAAAATAGAAAAAGAGATAAGCGATAGAGTTCAGGAGAACATTGATAAAAACCAACGTGAATATTATCTTCGTGAGCAAATCAAGGTAATATCCGAGGAGCTTGGAGCAGGGGATGACCCGCTTTTTGAGTCGGAGGAATACCGCCGCAAGCTTGAAAAAATAAAGGTCTCTCAGGAGGTTGAACAAAAGCTTTTAAATGAAATTAAAAAGCTTTCCAAAATGCCGCCTAACTCTCACGAGGCAAGCGTTATTAGAACCTATCTTGACACCTGTCTCGCGCTTCCGTTTAATACCCAAACCGAAGAAAAAATCAATATAGAAAAAGCCGCAAAGCTTCTTGATGCCGAGCATTACGGCCTTAGTGACGTAAAGCAGCGCATTTTGGAGTTTATGTCGGTTAGAAAGCTTGCACCCGAGATAAAAGGACAAATTATTTGCCTTGTAGGCCCTCCGGGCGTGGGTAAAACCTCAATTGCCGCCTCGCTTGCAAAGGCAATGGGTAGAAAATACGTGCGCGTTTCGCTCGGCGGCGTAAAGGACGAGGCTGACATTCGCGGTCACAGAAAAACTTATATCGGCTCAATGCCGGGTAGAATTATAACTGCATTTCAGCAGGCAGGCTGCAATAATCCGCTTATTTTGTTTGACGAAATCGACAAAATGGGTAGCGATCATAGAGGCGATCCCGCCTCGGCAATGCTTGAGGTTTTGGATGCCGAGCAAAATCACGCCTTCCGCGACCATTACCTTGAAATTCCGTTTGATATAAGTAATGCCGTTTTTGTAACTTCGGCAAATACCCTTGACACCATTCCTGCGCCCATTCTTGATAGAATGGACGTTATTGAGCTTTCAAGCTATACCGCCGAGGAAAAGTTTAGAATTTTAAAAGACCACCTTGTTGTAAAACAGCTTAGCAAACACGGCCTTAATAAAAATATGTGTAGAATAACCGATAGCGCTATTCGTGATATAATCGATTTCTACACCCGCGAGGCAGGCGTGCGTAATGCTGAGCGAGTACTTGCATCGGTTATGAGAAAGGTTGCAAAAAAAATCGTTTCAAACAAAACCCAAAAGGGTAGAATTACCGTTGATTGTAACGATTTAACACAGCTTCTCGGCCCGCACCGCTATAAACGTGAAAATACCGAAAAGCTTGACCTTGTCGGTACGGTAAACGGACTTGCCTTTACAACCGTCGGCGGCGAACTGCTACAAATCGAGGCGGCCGTCTTGGACGGAACAGGTAAAATAGAAATTACAGGCAGCCTTGGCGACGTGATGACCGAATCGGCTAAAACCGCCATAAGTCACATTCGTTCAATCGCCAAATATTACGATATTCCCGCGGATTTTTATAGAACGCGCGATGTTCATATCCACGCCCCCGAAGGCGCCGTTCCCAAGGACGGTCCTTCCGCTGGCATAACCATCGCAACGGCGCTGCTTTCGGCGCTTACGGGTATTCCCGTCCGCCACGACGTGTGTATGACGGGCGAAATTACCCTTCGCGGTAGAGTGCTTGCAATCGGTGGACTTAAGGAAAAAACAATGGCGGCCTATAAGTCGGGAATGAAAAGGGTTATTATCCCTAAAGAAAATGTACCCGACCTTGAAAAGATTGACCCCACCGTAAAGGACAAGCTTGAGTTTGTGCCTGTAACCACTTTTGCTGAGGTAATAGAAAACGCCCTTGTTTTAAATGAAAATGCGGTAAAAAATACGAAAAATGATATGCCCATTTGCGAAAAGGCTCAAAACCGCGCGTCAGTTAGTATTTAACTTGGAAGTGAACGTATGAACTTTAATCAAATAGAATTTGAAACCTCGTTTGGTAGACCCGATCAGTTTTTTGCATCGGATCGTCCCGAAATTGCCTTTGTAGGCAGGTCAAACGTGGGCAAATCCTCAATGATAAATAGAGTTTTCGGGAGAAAAAAGCTTGCAAGAGTAAGCTCATCTCCCGGTAAAACCGCTACAATAAACTTTTTTAAGCTTGAAAACCTTCGCTTTGCCGACCTTCCCGGCTACGGCTTTGCCAAGGTTTCAAAAGAAGAGCAGGCACGTTGGGCAAACCTTATGGAAACCTACTTTTCAAGCGGTAGACAAATCGAGCTTGTTATGTCGCTTATTGATTTTAGGCACGCTCCCTCAAAGGACGATATCACAATGATAGACTTTCTCATTGAGGCCGAGATTCCGTTTGTCGTGGTGCTCACAAAAGCGGATAAGCTTTCCAAAAAGGAAAGAGTGGAGATGCGAAAGAAAATTGAGGACGCCTTAAATCTTGAAGGATGCTATATTGAGTTTTCCGCCGAAACGGGAGAGGGCGTAGAGGAAATTCAAAAAATATTTGAGCAAATAGCAACCCAGCAGTAATCTTGGAGGAATTTTTATGTTTGTGTCGGATGCCTTGAGCGTCAACAATGACGGAAATTTAACCTTTTCGGGCGTTGATACCGTATCGCTTGCAAAAGAGTACGGTACACCCCTTTATGTAATGAACGAGGAAGGTATAAGAAAAAACTGTAAAAGCTTTAAAAATGCGGTAGATAACTACTACGACGGTAACGGTCTTATTTTGTACGCGTCTAAAGCATTTTGCTGTAAGGAAATGTGCCGTATTATAATGAGCGAGGGCCTTGGACTTGACGTTGTTTCAAACGGTGAGCTTCAAACCGCTCTTTCGGTAAATTTCCCTGCTGAAAAGATTTTCTTTCACGGTAATAATAAACAGTACTTTGAGCTTGAAAACGCCATAGAAGCAGGAATTGGCTGCATTATTGCCGATAATTTAGGCGAGCTTGAGGATATAAACGAAATAGCAAAGAGCAAAAATAAAACCGTCAAGGTGATGCTTAGGATTAAGCCTGGTGTAGACGCACACACTCACGATTTTATTAAAACGGGCCAAATTGACTCTAAATTCGGCTTTGCGCTCGAAAACGACGAGGCAATAGAGGCAGTAAAGCTCGCAATTTCGCTTGAAAATATCGAGCTTGTCGGTCTTCATTGTCATATAGGCTCGCAAATTTTTGACGAAGAACCCTTTGAGCATACCGCCGAAATTATGATTTCGTTTATGGCCGATATTAAGTCACAAACGGGAGTAGAACTAAAGGTTTTAAACCTCGGCGGCGGCTTTGGAGTTAAGTATGTTGAAAGCGATAGCGCAATTCCCTTTGAAAATTACATTAAAAATGTATCGGTAGTTTTAAAAGAGGAGTGCAAAAGGCACAATCTCACAGTTCCGTTTATCCTTATGGAGCCGGGTAGGTCTATTGTTGGCTGTGAAGGTATAACACTTTACACAGTTGGGGCAATAAAAGACATCAAAAACGTGCGCAAATTCGTGTCGATAGACGGCGGTATGAGCGATAATCCGCGCTATGCGCTCTATAGAGCTGAATATACGGCAGTAATCGCAAATAAAGCGGCTAAAAAGGCTGACGATATTGTAACTGTTGCAGGTAAATGCTGTGAAAGCGGAGATTTAATTCAGGAAAACTGTCCGCTTCAAAAGGCTGAAAAGGGCGATATTCTCGCCGTTTTAACAACAGGCGCATATAACTTCTCAATGGCGTCTAATTATAATAGAATTCCGCGCCCTGCAGTAGTAATGCTAAAGGACGGAAAATCAAGAATTGTTGTTAAAAGAGAAACCGTAGAGGATGTTTTAAAGAACGATTTGTAATTTAAGAGGAAGAGCTATGAAAAGCTATACTGAATTTGCCGCTTTTTATGATAGCCTAACGCAAAACGTTGATTATAAAAAGCTCGCTAAATATTATGACGGCCTTATAAAAAAATACGGCAACGGAGAAAACATAGTGCTTGATTTAGCTTGCGGAACGGGTAGCCTTTCGGTGCTTCTTGCAAAGCTTGGCTACGACGTTGTCGCAACCGATGCAAGCGAGCCGATGCTCGCGCAGGCTATGCAAAAGGTTGAAAGCTTCGGAAATCCTATTTTTTTAAATCAAAGTATGCAGGAGCTTGACTTGTTCGGCACTATCGATGCCGCAGTATGTAGCCTTGATAGCATAAACCACGTATCAAGCGCCGAGGACGTTGAAAAAGCCTTCCAAAAGGTCTCGCTTTTTATGAATAAGGGCGGCGTGTTTATATTTGATGTAAACACCCTGCATAAGCATAAAAACGTCCTCTCAAATAACACCTTTGTTTACGATACTGAGGAAGTTTACTGCGTATGGCAAAACGCTTATTGCGACACTGACGGCTCGGTTGAAATTTCACTTGATTTCTTTGAGCAAAGCGAAGATGGAAGCTACTTTAGAAGCTCCGAAAGCTTTAAAGAATACTATTATAGCGATGAATTTTTAACTAAAACCCTTGAAAACTGCGGCTTTAGTGTACTGCAAAAATTTGACGGATTTACCGAAAAAAAGACTGAAGACCAAACCGAAAGAACGGTTTACGTGTGTAGAAAGGACTAAAAAATGGGCGAACTTGTAAGAGCAATTTCAGAAAATGGCGGCGTAGTTGCGTTTGCTATAGATTCAACCGATATCGTTTCACAAATGGAGCGTATTCATAGAACCTCAGCGGTTGTAACCGCAGGCCTTGGTAGGCTTTTGACCGCTGCATCCTTAATGGGTAGCTTACTTAAAAATAAGGACGATTCAATAACCCTTAGAATAAAGGGAAACGGCCCCGCAGGCTCACTTATAGCCGTTAGTGATTATATGGGCAACGTTAGAGGATACGTTGAAAATCCAATAGTAGAGCTTGAGCTTAATAAGTTTGGCAAGCTTGACGTTTCGGGCGCAATAGGTAAAGAGGGAACACTGTCGGTTGTAAAGGATATCGGCTTAAAGGACCCATACGTTGGCCAAATTCCTCTCGTTTCGGGCGAGGTTGCCGAGGATATTACCGCATACTATGCAAATAGTGAGCAAATTCCCACCGCGTGCGGCCTTGGCGTGCTTGTCGCTCCTGATTTGAGTGTTTTGAGCGCAGGCGGATATATTATTCAGCTTCTCCCGGGCACTACTGATGAGGAGATTACACAAATTGAAGAAAATATTCGTAATATGCCGCCCGTCAGCACTATGCTTAATGATAAAAAAACACCCGAGGATATTTGTAAAATGGCCTTAAACGGCTTTAATCCGCAGGTTCTTGATAGAATGAATTGCAGCTATAAATGTAACTGCAGTAGGGAAAGGGTAGAGAAAGCGCTCGTTTCTCTCGGCAAGGAAGAGCTTATTGCTATGGCGGACGAAAACACCACTCAAAAGGTAAACTGCCATTTTTGTAATAAGATTTATAGATTTAATTCAAAAGAACTTCGCGATTTGGTTGAAAAATCAAAGTAATTTTGTACGCTACCCTAAATTTTTTAAAAAAATTTAAAATAATGCTTGCATTTCTTGAAATGTTGTGATATTATATTCGGGTAGCAAAAATCTGGGTGTGGCGCAGTTTGGTAGCGCGCTACCTTGGGGTGGTAGAGGCCGT
>CAZDLQ010000016.1:5897-11193 GCA_964506315.1 uncultured Oscillospiraceae bacterium | reverse complement strand
CAGCGTTTTCACACGTATTGGCGTATCGGACGGTTTGGCTTCGGTCCAGTCAACCTTTATGATGGAAATGAACGAGGTTTCGTTTATTCTTAAAAACGCCACCAAAAATAGCCTGCTTATACTCGACGAGGTCGGTAGAGGTACCTCGACCTTTGACGGAATGAGCATTGCAAGAGCTGTTTTGGAATACATCGCCAACACCAAAAAACTTGGTGCAAAAACCCTGTTTGCAACCCATTATCACGAGCTTTCGGTGCTTGAGGACAAGCTTTCAAACGTTAAAAACTATAACATTATGGTTAAAAAACGCGGTGAGGAAATTATATTCCTTCGTAGAATAGTAAGAGGCGGCACCGACGATAGCTACGGTATTGACGTAGCGCGCCTTTCGGGTATCCCCGCCGAGATTATCCGCCGCGCAAAAGAGATTTTGCAAAGTCTTGAAGAGGGCAAAGAGGTTGAGTTTAAAGGAAATATTAAGGATAACGAGCCTATTGAAGAGGGCGGCTATCAAATTCCCTTTGAAACTGCAAACGACCTGCCGCTTATAGAGAAAATTCGCGAAATTGACGTGGACGTTTTAACACCGCGTGAGGCGATAAACATTTTGTTTGAGCTTAAAAAATTAGCCGAGAAAGAAGACTAAAAAACGGAGGTATTGCCGTGGGCGAAATTCGTGTTCTTGATAAACATGTTGCTGAGCTTATTGCGGCGGGAGAGGTAATTGAAAGACCTGCTTCAATAGTTAAGGAACTGCTTGAAAACTCAATAGATGCAGGCGCTGCGCATATAACCGTTGAAATAAAAAACGGCGGCATAGAGCTTATTCGCGTAACTGATGACGGTAAAGGCATTGCATTTGAGGATGCCGAAACGGCTTTTCTTCGTCACGCCACAAGTAAGGTAAGAGAAGCTGCCGATCTTAACGAGATTTTCACTTTAGGCTTTAGAGGTGAGGCTCTTGCCTCAATTTGCGCCGTTTCCAAGGTTTCAATGCTTACAAGACAAAAGGATTCGGAAATTGGCTGTCATATTGAAATTGCAGGCGGCGAGCTGCTCGATAAAGAAGAAGCAGGCTGCCCCGTCGGCACTACCATTATGGTAAAGAACCTGTTTTACAACACCCCTGCAAGAATGAAATTTCTCAAAAAAGACGTTTCCGAGGCAAACGCTATCGCGGCGGTTATTGAAAAAATCGCGATTTCTAATCCTCAAATTGCTTTTAAATTTATCCGCGACGGTAGAATAGATATTCAAACCGTTGGTGACGGTCAGCTGATTTCAGCAATTCACTGCGTTTTCGGCAAGGCTTTTGCCAATTCGCTCGTTCCCGTTAGCTCGGAAAAGAATTCTATCAAGGTTGAGGGCTACATATCAAAGGCGGTCAGCTCAAAGGCTAAACGCTCAATGCAGTATTTCTTTTTAAATGGAAGAACTGTTAAAAATACAACTATGATGGTGGCTCTTGAGGAATCGTATAAAGGCTCAATTATGGTAGGCAAATTTCCTGCCTGCGTTTTAAACGTTTCGGTTTCACCTACTATGGTAGACGTAAACGTACACCCCGCAAAGACTGAAATTAGGTTTTCCGACGAAAGAATTATCTTTGACGCGGTGTATTTTGCCTGCAAAACCGCGCTTTTAAACGATAACGGTGAGGCTGAGCTTGTTTTGAGAGAACCGAAGCCTGTAAAATCCCTGCAAGACGCTGTAAAGTTAAATAACTTTACACACACAGGAGAGCAAACTGTCTTTGAAAATTCGGCGCAAAAGCAGGAAACCGTGACTGCCGCACCGTCGCACGAGCCAACACCTGCGCCCAAAGAAGAAAAAAGCGCAAATCCGGTGCAAACCGAAATCCCAACCCATAGAAATTTTGTCTTTAACGACTCTATGCCTTCGGCATCTATAAATGAATTTGCCGCGCAAACGTTTAATCCAATTAAAGCGCAATCAACCGAGCAAAAAGAGGAATATAAACCCGTCTATGTGCAAGAACAAGCAACCGCAAATATAGACGTTTTTCCCGACGGGGTAGACGCGGTTTCCGAGCCTGAGGTTCAAAAAGATAGATTTAGCGGCGCTAAAATTATAGGCGAGCTTTATAGAACTTATATTTTGCTTGAATGTGAGGACGGACTTTATCTTGTTGATAAGCACGCCGCACACGAAAGACTTATTTTCAATAAACTAAAATCCGAAAATGCTACCGATAACCGCCAAATGCTTCTTGAGCCAATCGTTTCAAGGCTTGCGAGAGAGGAATTTGACGCTCTTATGAAGCATAAAGACAAGGTTAATGAGTTCGGCTTTGAAATCGACGATTTTGGCGACAGTAACGTAATTATTCGCTCCATTCCGCCCTATATTTCGTCGGATAAGGCGGTAGAAACCTTGTGTGAAATTGCGGCAAATCTTCAGTACAGCAAAACCGAAATTGCACCGCAAATTATTGACGATATTTATCACACAATCGCTTGCCGTAGCGCAATTAAGGGACACGATAAGAGCAGTAGCTTAGAGCTTTCGTTCTTAATTGAATGTCTTAAAAACGACCACGAGGTTAAATTTTGCCCACACGGTAGACCCGTAACTGTCAAAATATCCAAAACCGATATTGAGAAAAGATTTGGAAGAATACAGTAGGAGGCAGTCGCTTGGAAAATAAAAAAATTCCGCTTGCCGTGATAGTTGGTCCAACCGCATCGGGTAAAACCTCTCTTTCAATAGCTCTTGCAAAGCATTTTGACGCTGAAATCGTTTCGGCCGATTCAATGCAAATATATAAGCAAATGGACATAGCTACTGCCAAGCCGTCACAGAACGAAATGCAGGGAATACCTCATCACCTAATTGACTTTTTGGACGTTGATGAAAAATTCTCGGTTGCGCAGTATTTAGACCTTGCGAGAGAATGTATTTTTGATATAAATGCACGCGGCAAAAAGGCAATTGTGGTCGGGGGAACAGGACTTTATATAAACAGCCTTGCCGACAACATTCTTTTTGAACAAGAAGAGGAAAGCGAGCTTCGGACACAGCTTATAAACGATGCAGAAAAATTTGGAGGCGAGTATTTGCTCAGTGAGCTTTCAAAGCTCGACCCCGAGTACGCCAAAAAACTTCATCCCAAAGACGTAACAAGAATAATCCGCGGCATTGAAATCAACAAAAAGTTCGGTCGTACTATGAGCGAGCACCTTGAGATTTCAAAAAAAGAAGAATCTCCGTTTTCGCCCCTCTTAATCGGAATTACCTATGCCGATAGACAAAAGCTCTACGATAGAATTAACCTACGCGTTGATTTAATGCTTGAAGCGGGGCTTCTTAGTGAGGCAAAAGCCTTCTTTAATAAGCTCGATAACTCCAAAACTGCCGTTCAGGCAATAGGCTATAAGGAACTGTTTCCGTATATAAACGGCGAAATCTCGCTTGAAGAGGCCGTTGAGAACTTAAAAAAGGCTACGAGAAACTATGCAAAGCGTCAGCTTACCTGGTTTAGACGTGACGAGAGAATAAACTGGATTTACGCCGACGAGCTTAGTAAAACCGAGATAGAAAACCGCGCCATAGAGATTTGCGAAAAGTTTTACTCGGGCGCATACAACAGTTGATTTTTAATACCATTTGTGGTATAATATTTAAACACTTTTTGAAAGGAGAATTAGCAGTATGAAGCTTGTAAGAACAATACTTTTTTCGGCTCTTGCCGCGTTTTTGCTTTTCTTTGTTGGATATCAAATCTACAGCGCCGCTTATTCTCCGTATCAAACCGAAACCGTGTCCCGCGTTTCCTACGAGGATAAGATAGAGGTTAAGGGCATTTTTATGCGCTCGGAGAAAATAATGTCGGCAAACCATAACGGATATATCGTGCATTATCTTTATTCCGACGGCGCTAAGGTAGGCGCAGGCGGAACGGTTGCCGAGCTTTACGCTTCCGAGAGTGACGTTTTAAATTATGAAAAAATCAAAGAGCTTGAAAATAGACTGCTTCTTCTTGAGGAGTCGCAGGACCAGTCAAGTGCTTTGGTTACTAACGCTGACCAAATTACAACACAAATCAACAGTAAATTAAGAGAGCTTTCTTCGGCAATTTACAGTAACGATTTTGCGGCGATAGAGGAATGTAAGGACGACCTTCAGGTGCTTTTAAACCGTAGAAATATCATAACCGAAAAGGAAGAAAACTTTAACGAGTATATTTCACAAATTAAAAACGAAATTAAAAGCCTAAAAAATAAACTCAAGGTTTCATATACCAAAATTAAAGCGGATGTAAACGGAAACTTTGTTATTACCACCGATGGCTTTGAACAGTCGGCAGTATATAGCGATATTTCGGCTATGTCAGCCGAGGATATAGAAAAGTTTATAAACGAATCTACACCCGATGCCGTTTCGGATAAGGCTATCGGCAAGCTCATTACCGATTTTGACTGGTACTACACGATGATTTTACCTATCGACGATAATGAGTATAACGAAAAAATTAAAGCAGGGACAACCCTTAGAATGCGCTTTAACGACGTGTCCGATGAGATAGTAAGCGTAACTGTAAGCAAGGTCGTTTTAGACGAGAAAAACGGCAAAATGGCAGTTTTTGTAAAGTCAAACCACCTAACGCCCGAATTTTGCTCGGCTCGAAAAGAGGACGCCGATATTATCTTCTCAACCGCAAAGGGCTTTAAAATTAAAAAGAGCGCAGTTAAGTTTAATGACGAGGGCGAAAAAGGTGCCTACGTCGTTATAGGTAAACAAATGTTCTTTAGAAAAATTAACGTGCTTTATGAGGAAGCCGATTACGTGGTTTGTGAAATCACAAGCGGCAGCGGCGGACTCAAACAGTTTGACGATGTTATTGTGAAAGGAACCGATTTGTATGACGGAAAGAATCTCTAAAATTGACGTTATAGAAAATCTTAAAGTCATTCGTGAAAAAATAGCTGCTTCGGCACAAATATCGGGTAGAAGCGAAAATGACATTCGCCTTATGGCAGTTACCAAAACCGTTGCTCCCGAGCTTGTTAACATCGCTATTGAAAACGGCGTCACACTGCTTGGCGAAAATAGGGTGCAGGAATTTCTCGATAAAAAAGACGCCTACCTTGACGCCGAGGTGCAGTTTATCGGTCACCTTCAAACCAATAAGGTTAAGTATATAATTGATAAGGTTTCTATGATTCAGTCGGTCGATAGCGTAAAGCTTGCAACCGAAATCAGTAAACACGCTGTAAAAAACAATATAAATATGCCAATTTTAATTGAAGTAAATATCGGTGAGGAAGAAACAAAA
>CAZDLQ010000016.1:0-5887 GCA_964506315.1 uncultured Oscillospiraceae bacterium | reverse complement strand
AAAGGAGTTTATAGAAAAAAATAAGGACAGATATTTTGAAATTATAGATGAAATTGCACACTTACCGTCAATTTGTGTCAAAGGTTTAATGTCAATCCCGCCGATTTGCGAAAAAAAAGCGGAAAGTTTGCGATATTTTTCTAAACTTAATCAAATATTTGTTGACATTAGGGACAAAAAAATAGATAATGTATATATGGAGTATCTTTCGATGGGTATGTCACAAGATTTTGAGGCCGCCATTGAATCGGGTGCTAATATTGTGCGTATAGGTTCGGCGCTTTTTGGCCCGCGCCTTTATAAATAAAATTAAAGTATATTTTAAATAAATTGAAAGAGAGGACTTAAGTATGGGATTACTTCGTAAATTATTCGGCGATGCTGAGGATGAGCAATTTGAGAATGAGAAAGACGTGTTAGATGAGGATTTAATCCACAATGACACAGTAGACGATACCGTTGTTTCGTACGGAAACGAAAAAAATCGTAACCGTGTTGTAAATATTCACGCCACAACACAGCTTCAGGTTATTCTTGTAAAGCCTGAGAGATTTGAGGATGCAAGAACAATTGCTGACCACCTCAATTCCAAGAGAACTGTTGTTTTAAATCTTGAGTCTACCAATAAGGACGTTTCAAGAAGACTTATTGACTTTTTAAGCGGCGTTGCCTATGCAAACCACGGTCAAATAAAGAGAGTTGCTAACTCAACCTTCATTATCACACCGTATAACGTTGCGATCGAGGGCGACCTTCTTGACGAGCTTGAAAACAGCGGCGTTTATTTCTAAACACTAATGAACGATTACCTTAAAGCACTTCATCTCACACGCGATGAGGTGGTGTTTGCTTCGCATATTGAGGATTTGGCGAGGGCCTGTGAAAATAAGAACACACCAACCTTTTCGCATTTTCTTGACCTGCGTCAGCAAAGGATTGCCAAAGCTTGCGTAGAAAGCCTCGGCCTTGAAAAAGCTTTCTTCGGCGGCTTTATAGATGCTGAAAGGAAAATGCTCGGCATTTTTCCTGATTACGTAAAAGAATGTGATAGGGAAGAACTTTTTCCCATTGCGGCTCTTCGTATAAACCATAGTAGACCGCTTTCGCATAGAGATTTTTTGGGTGCTTTTATGTCGCTTCAAATAAAGCGTGAGCTGCTTGGTGATATTTTGGTGTCAGGTGAGGAGAGCTTTTTGCTGCTTCATCCAAGAATGTGCGATTATGTTACTCAAAACGTTCAAAAGGTAGGCAACGTTGGTGTAAAAATCAGCCGTTGTGAGCTTGGCGACGTAAAAGCCTGCGAGCAGCAACTAATGGAGCAAACCGCCATCGTTTCTTCGCTTAGGCTTGACTGCGTGGTTGCGGCACTCTCGTGTAAAAGCAGGGCTGACGCTTCAAAGCTTGTCTTGGGAGAAAAGGTTTCGGTAAATCACCAAATCGCCAATTCAACCTCAAAAAACGTATCACCGGGTGACGTTTTGTCAATTCGCTCGGTGGGTAAATTTAAAATTTGCACTGTTGTTTCGCAAACAAAAAAGGGAAGGCTTGTGCTTTCTTACAATAAATATATTTAACAGGAGGCTACTTAAGTGTTAACAGTAAGCGATATCAAGGATAAAAAATTTGGTAAATCCGCTTTTGGATATAAAGTGGAAGAGGTAGAGGATTTCTTAAACGACGTAATTGACCTCGTTATTCAGCTTGAAAAGGAAAAGGAAGAAAGCGACAAAAAGCTTGCTGTTTTAGCGGCTAAAATCAATGAATACCGCACCGAAGAGGATAGCCTTCGTCAAGCACTTTTGGGCGCACAAAAGCTTGGAGATAATATTCTCAAAGAAGCAAAAAATCGTGCCGAGATTATGATGCGCGACGCAACCATCAAATCCGAAAATATTATCAAAAATATTAAGGATGAGGTTAAGCGCGAAGAGGTAATACTTAATAAAATGAAGCGTGAGGTTGACGCATTCCGCAGTAAGATGCTCACAATGTACGCTTCACACATTGAAATTGTAAAGAGCCTTCCCGAAATCGAAAGAGAAAAAGAGGAAGTTAAAGAAGAGGTTGCACCTGCTGTTGAGGAAAACACAGCCGCACCCGTAGAGGTAGTTGAGGAAGCACCTGTAGAGGCTGTCGAAAAGGCTGAAATCGTAGAAGAACCCGAAATCGTAGAGGTTGAGGCTGAGGCCGAGGTTGAGGAAAACAAAGCCGAGGACACTGAGAGTGAGCCTGATTTTAAAATCAGCGGCGGCTTTAAGTTTACAAACTTTGATGACAAAAAGGGCGAATCAAAATTCGGCCCGCTTAAATTCGGCGAAGATTACGACCTCGATAACTAATCTACAAAAAATTTATTTACACATAATTTGAGGAGAGAGCAAAATGTCACAAGATTACAACCAGACTCTTAACTTGCCACAAACCGATTTCGCAATGCGTGCCGGTTTGCCGCAAAGAGAGCCTGAACAGTTTAAAAAAGTTTACGATGATGATATCTACGGAAAGCTTATGAAGAAAAACGAGGGCAAGCCTCAGTACATTCTTCACGATGGACCTCCGTATGCAAACGGCGATATTCACCTTGGTACCGCACTTAATAAGGTTCTTAAGGACTTTATCGTTAAGTACAAGAATATGTCGGGCTACTGCGCTCCGTTCGTACCCGGTTGGGATACCCACGGTCTTCCCATCGAGCTTAAAGCAATAAAGAAAATCGGCGTAGATACTGCAATGCTTTCTCCCGTTGAGCTTAGAAAACATTGTAAAGAGTTTGCACTTCTTTATTTAGATAACCAAAGAAATCAGTTTAAGCGCTTGGGTTCTATCGGCGATTATGCAAATCCCTATTTAACCTTAAAGCCCGAGTTTGAGGCAAAGCAAATTGAAATCTTTGGCGAAATGGCTAATAAGGGCTACATCTATAAGGGCCTTAAGCCTGTTTACTGGTGTCCTACCTGCGAAACCGCTCTTGCTGAGGCTGAGATCGAGTACGCTGAGGACCCTTGCTATTCAATTTACGTAAAATTCAAGGTTACCGACGATAAGGGCAAGCTTGCGGCTTACGGAGTAGATTCAAATAACACTTATTTTGTTATTTGGACAACGACTACTTGGACTCTTCCCGCAAATGTTGCGGTATGTATCGGCCCTGAATATACCTATGCATTCGTTAAAGCAAACGGCGAAACCTACGTTATCGCTGAAGAGCTTATTGAGCCTACCGTTAAGGCCGCTAAAATTGAGGAATATGAGATTATCGGTAGAGCAAAGGGTAGCGATTTAGAGCTTATCGAAACCGCTCACCCCTTCATCGACCGCACCTCTTATGTAATCGTTGGTAATCACGTTACCCTCGAAAGCGGTACTGGCTGCGTTCATACTGCTCCCGGTCACGGTGTAGAGGACTTCGAGGTTTGTAGAAACTATCCTCAAATCCCCATCGTTGTTCCCGTTGACGCAAAGGGTTATATGACCGAGGAAGCAGGTCAGTTCAGTGGCCTTACAACCTCGGATGCTAATAAAGCAATCGCACAACATCTTGAAGACATCGGCAGTCTTTTTGCTATTCAAAAGATTATTCACCAATATCCTCACTGCTGGCGTTGTAAGGACCCCGTTTTGTTTAGAGCAACAAAACAATGGTTCTGCTCGGTTGATGGCTTTAAGGATGACGCCATCAAGGCTATTGAGAGCGTACAGTGGATTCCCGAGTGGGGCGAGGATAGAATTAAAGGAATGGTTCGCGATAGAAGTGACTGGTGTATTTCCCGTCAACGTACTTGGGGCGTGCCTATTCCTATATTCTATTGTGAAAAATGCGGAAAAGAGCATATTGACGCTGAGAGCATTAAGGCGGTTTCCGAGCTCTTTAGAGTTAACGGCTCTGACGCTTGGTACACAACCGACGCGGCTGATATTCTTCCCAAGGGAACAGTTTGTAGCGAATGCGGTCACGATAAGTTTACTAAAGAGTCCGATATTATGGACGTTTGGTTTGACTCGGGCGTATCGCACGCCGCAGTTTGTCAGCAAAGAGATGAGCTTTCTTGGCCTGCTGACCTCTATTTAGAGGGTGCTGACCAATACCGCGGCTGGTTCCAGTCTTCACTTTTAACTTCAGTTGCTTGGTGCGGCAAATCGCCTTATAAGGCAGTTTGTACTCACGGCTGGGTTGTTGACGGCGAAGGCAAAAAGATGTCAAAATCACTCGGTAACGGTATTCTTGCCGAGGAAATTATTGATGAATACGGTGCTGATATTTTAAGACTTTGGGTTGCTTCTTCGGACTACCACGCCGATATTAGAATTTCAAAGGATATCTTAAAACAGCTTTCCGAGGGTTACCGAAAAATTAGAAATACCGCAAGATACATTCTCGGTAATATTTCCGACTTTGTTCCTGCTACCGATATGGTAAGCTTTGCCGAGATGGAAGACATCGATAAATGGGCACTCTTAAAGCTTAACGACCTCGTTGAAAAGGTTAATGAGGCTTACAACGCTTTCGAGTTCCATCAGGTTTATCACTCAATCCGCAACTTCTGCGTAATTGATATGTCAAACTTCTATCTTGACGTTCTTAAGGATAGACTTTATTGTGAGAAGAAAGACAGTAAGACAAGAAAAGCCGCTCAAAGCGCTATTTATACAATTCTCAGCACTCTTACAAAGCTTCTTGCTCCTATCCTTGCATTCACCTCGGAGGAGATTTGGCAAAGTATGCCTCACCTCGCAGGTGAAAGCGATGAACACGTTATCTTAAACGATATGCCCACAAAACAAAATCTTGCCGCTGAGGACGGATTTATGGATAAGTGGGAGAGAATTCACGCTGTTAAGGATGCTGTTAAGAAACAGCTTGAAGAGCTTAGAGCACAAAAAACCATCGGTTCTTCACTCGATGCTGAGGTTACACTTTACGCCCAGGGCGAGCTCTACGACTTCTTATGCTCAATTTCCGACATCTTGCCGCAGGTTCTCATTGTTTCAAAGGTTGCTTGCGTTTCGGGCAATGGCGGAAAAGCTGACGAGATGTTTGAGGGACTTGGCATTAGCGTAAATAAAGCACAAGGCGAAAAATGCGCTCGCTGCTGGACCTATAGCGATAGCGTTGGAACTGACAGTGAGCATCCCGAAATTTGCTCACGCTGTGCTAAGGCAATAAAATAGTTAGGCTTATCAGGGCTCACTTTTGTGTGCCCTGATAATTTGGTATATGAGGAGGGAAAACCGCAATGAAAAAAATATGGCAAAAACATAATAAACTAATAGTTGCGGTTTTCGCACTTTTGTTTATTGTAATTGACCAGCTTATAAAGCTTGTAGTCGTACAAAATATGGAACTCAATGAGTCAATACCGCTTATAAATAATGTACTGCATTTAACCTACGTTTTAAATGACGGCGCGGCATTTAGCTTCCTGTCGGGACAGGCGTGGATTTTGTGTGGACTCACCAGCGTGTTCTTGCTCGTTCTTTTGGCGGCGTTTTTTCATAAAAAAGTAACTAATCCGCTTTTGGTAACCTCACTTGGACTTATTATTTCGGGCGGCATTGGCAATCTAATTGATAGGTTTTTTAGAGGAACCGAGCTTTTCTACGGTCAGGTTGTTGACTATATCGACTTTAGAATTATAAATTTTGCCGTCTTTAATTTTGCCGACTGCTGTGTTTGTATCGGTGCGGCGCTTATGATACTCTACGTAATAGTTTTTGATAAGAAAAACACCGATTCTCAAGAGGTAAACTCTAATGAATGAGCCGAATTTTGAGTTTACTTTCGAAAAGAGCGATGCCAGCAAGCGAATAGATTCATGTTTAAGTGACAAGCTTGTAGACTTTACACGCAGTAGAATACAAAAGATAATAGAGGATAAGGGCGTCTTGG
>CAZDLQ010000015.1:0-11636 GCA_964506315.1 uncultured Oscillospiraceae bacterium | reverse complement strand
TTGTAGGGAACGACCTATGTGTCGTTCCGTTTTTATTTGAATCCCTCCGTCTTTTGCCTACGGCAAAATCCACCTCCCTTTACAAGGGAGGCTTTGGCGTCACCCATTTAGGCAAGGGAGGCAAAAAAGGCCTCCTCGAAAATCGAGGAGGTTTTTTATTTTCTCTCCCTCAGTCACCTTGCGGTGACAGTTCCCTCGTCAGAGGGAGCCAAGAAAAAAGCCTCCTCGAAAATCGAGGAGGCTTTTTATTGTTAGGCTAATGCTCTAAGTCAAGCTTACAACTGCTTATTTAACAATAGCTGCGGACTTGATCATTGAGCTCTTGGCTGCTACAAAGTCGTCCTTGAGTTGATATACGATAGCGTATACGTAGCCATTCTTAGCGTTTGCATCGGTGTAGCTTGATACTGTACCGTCTTCGATGGTGCTGATCTTACTGAAGCTCTTACCACCGTTTGTTGAGCGGTAGATGTAGTATCTAAGAGCGTTTGTGGGAACTGTCCAGCTAAGCTCAGCGCCAGCGTCGGTTCCTGCTGCGCTAAAGCCAATGTCTTCCCAATCAGTTGTGCTGATTGTTCCGAGTACTTCGGATTTTCCGCTGTAGTGTGCAACACCGTCAGCGTCCATAATTCTTGCTTGAATTTGTACAGTGTACTCGGTGTTGGGAGTGAGGTTGTAAAGGCCTACGATAGCGCCTGTGGTCTCTCTAATGATCTCAGTGCCTGTGCCGTCTACACGGTTTAAGTATACCCAGCACTTATCAACGCCACGAATGGTATCCCAAGCAACAGCAACTGCTGTAGGTGTGGTACCGCGCTCGATGAATACGTCGGGGCTGAATACGTTAAGTCTTGCAGGGACTGAAATAGCGTCAGCGGTGTACATCTTGTCAACGCCCTTAGTAGCAACTACGCGTACCTCGTAATCAACCTCAGCATAGATAGCGTTGATGATGGTTACCTTGTTTGTGGTAGCCTTGATAGCCGAGAAGCTTGTGGGATATGCACCCTTTTCGTATACGTATACGTAATACTGAGTAGCTCCCTCATAAGCCTGCCAGGTTACTTCAATTGTTCTACCAACCGACTCGGTCTTAATATCAACAATTCTATTGCCAAGCTCAAGTGCGCTTTCAACGTAAACGGTGTCAAGCCAAGATGACGTTTTAGGTCTAATACCGATTGAATAGGTCTCGCCCCACTCAATCTCTACGCCCCAATTAAGCGTGATGCTTGTAGCGGTAGCATCGAGAGCCTTTGTGATAAGGGTCTCGCCGGCCGAATTCTTAAGATAGAATTGATATCTTGTAGCGTTCGCAACTGCATCCCAAGTAACAACGATGTTTGTATCGGAAGGTGTTGCTACAACATTGTATGCGTTTGTAGCATCGCCGGTAGCAGGAGTGAAGTTACTCTTATAGCTATATCCGCAAACGGTACAGGTATAGGTTGTGTAGCCCTGTGTTGTTGTGGTAGGAGCGGTTACAACGCCGCTGTCGTAGCTGTGGTCTACTGTTGCAGTTGTGTTACCTGTATAGCTGTCGCCGCAAACGGTACAAGTATAGGTTGTGTAGCCTTCAGTTGTACAGGTAGGAGCGGTTACAACACCGTCATCATAGCTGTGGCTTGCTGCAACAACGTTGTCGGTGTAGCTGTCGCCGCAGGTAGAGCAGGTGTAGGTTGTGTATCCGTCCGCTGTACAAGTAGGAGCAGTTACAACGCCGTCATCATAGCTGTGGCCGAGTGCGTCTACATATTTTGTTTGTCTTGTAGTAGCGCAAACCTTACAGGTCATAAGTGTGTAACCTTGCTCGGTACAGGTAGGTGCAATTGTCTTACTTAAGTAGGTGTGTGAAGTGCCTGTTGTGATTTCAGCACTTACGTTTTTGGTGGTTCCTGCAATTCTTGTGTAAACGGTGTAGGTTGTAGATGCGGTAAGTCCTGAGAATACACCGGTAGTGTTCCAGGTTACACCGTCGATTGAATATTCCTGACCGTCAACAACGGTAACCGAAATTCCGTTTGCGCAGGTAGCGGAAGCTGTGGGTAAAACAGCCTCTTTACGAGCGTTCGAGAATGCAGTTTGGTCCTCGATGCAAAGGAGATCGCCAAGGTAGAGACGCTTGTCGTTATCCCAGCTGCTTGAACCAACGTGTCCGCACTCACCCTCGTGAGTGGTGAAGTAGAAGCCGTTGAAGTATTTTGCGATCCAATCTTTATTGGTTGTGCTCGATAACTGGTCAATATCAGCCCAAGCGTCGAAGGGAATGATGAGCCAGCCGTCGATGTTGCCGGTGATCTTTAAGCCGTTGTTGTACTCAACATAGCTTACGTCGCCGGTTTCAGCGTCAACCAAGGGAAGTGACAATACGTCACTCGGCTCGGTAGAGTTAAGCGAGAATGAAAGCACTGACAACTGATCGTCAGTTCCGCCTGTTGTCTTAATTCTAAGTGCAAAAGCGGTGAGCTTGCTTGTGTCAATTCTATCGGAAATACCCATATCGAACTTGCTGCGGTTAGCATCTCCGAACGTAGGAGTGATAATAAAGCTGCCTTCAGCATTGTTATTTCTGATTTCGATATATCTTTCACCGTCAATATCCTTAAGAGGAAGGTAACCGCTGGCGTTAGCAAATGCGCTGTCATCAAGAGTTCTTGCGATAGATGTACTGATATGTCCGTGGAAATAGCTGTAAACAGGGCTATCGCTCGGCATCTTGATAATGTAGCTGCCTGTGTCACCGTTGCCTGAAGCGTAAGGTGTTGTCGAGGTTGTAGTTACCGAATGAGTAGAAGTAACGTCGCGGATGGTGTCCTTTACGGTAATTGTGTACTCGGTTTCCGCGGTAAGTGATGAGAATACACCGTCGGTTTCCCAAGTGCTTCCGCCGTCGATTGAATACTCAAAGCCTGCAGCTGCATCGTATACGATTGAATCGTGGTAAACATCGGTAACGTTAAAGTGAGTTTCATCTACACCGTTAACGCGGCTTACGAAGGTGTTATCGTACTTTGTCTTTAAGGCTTGAAGATCCTCGGCATAATCGTACCATTTATCCGTATCGGGACAAAGCTCTTGTTCGCCGTCAGAGTTGAGAACGGGAAGTCTTTCGTGAAGGCCTGTTCTATCGCTATAGGTTTCATATCCGTAAACGAAGAGGCCGCCCTGATATTCTTGCTCACTTAAGAGGTTTGCAAAGTATTCAAGATGTCCCTGTGCCTGTGCCTCGTCAATAACGCCTGTTGCGCCCTTATATGCGATTGCTGCGGGGAAGAACCAAACGTTAAAGTCGTGTTCAAACTTGTTAACTAAATTTTGATGTACGTAACGGTAAAGCTCGTCAGCAGTTGTAGCCGTTGAGCCCCAAGTTGCATTCCAGTTTGCAATATATTTTTGGAGAGATGTGTTGCTTTGTGCGCTTTCTCTCGGGTCCATACTGTACCAGTCCCAACCGCAGTCGGTAATGTATTCAGTAGCCCAAGACTCAAGAAGGGTAATTTCGCGGGTTGCTGTGCCGTAGAAGTTATCAACAGTTTCCTGAAGACCAAATACGGGGAAGGTTCTCTTACCCCATTTGAGATAGAGCGCCTTTGTCATTTCATAAAGATCGGAGTTTGTACATCCGTTGTAAAGAGGCTCATCCCAGTGGAAGCCTAAGAAGAGGTTCCATGCATCGAGCTCTTTTATGATTTCTACAAAGTACTCTTGGTGGCTGAGATAGAACGACATACTTTGCTTATCAGCCTCGTAGAGTCTTGTAGAGAGCCAGAAGGTAATATTGTATTTTTTACAAAGCTCAATACGCTCAACAAAAAGCGCGTCATCAATTGTACTGATGATTACACAGTTGTTATAGCCTTGTTTGAGGACGTCCTCAAATTCTCTAAGCTTATCAGCGTCGGTATTAACGCCGTCGGTCAAATAGTTATCAGCACCGCTGGGAATGTGGTAGATACCAAGTGAGAGGTTGCCGTCGTAAGCCTTAAGGGGACTTGTGTAGTTAGCAGTGTAGCTGTCGCCGCAAGCGGTACAGGTGTAGGTTGTGTAGCCTTCGGAGGACTGTGTGGGAGCAGTTACAACGCCGTTATCATAGCTGTGGCCTGCTGCAACAACACTGTCTTTGTAGCTATCGCCGCAAACGGTACAGGTGTGGGTTGTGTAGCCGTCTTTTGTACAAGTAGGAGCAGTTACAACGCTCTTGTAGGAGTGTCCTATAACGTCACAGCTAAGACGAACACTGTTAAAGGTTTTGGTGTTCTCCACGGTGAGAACGTCACCAACGTAGAGGTTTCTATTTGTCCAGTCAGTTGTAGTGCCGTCGTGTTGGAAGATGAACTGAATGTCACGAACGCCTGTCTTAGCGTCAAGGCTTGCACCCTCAACGTCGCCGAGGATGATGTCTTTTACGCTATTATCGGTTCCCGAGCTGTTTGTAATGCACTCAAAGGGAACAACGAACCAGCCGTCAAACTCGCCGTCAAAGGTAACTACGTTCTCTTCGGTGGGATCAACTACTTTTCTTGTTGCATAGTCAATTAAGTATGCGCCGCCGTCGATAAGATTGGTAAGAGCAAACAAGCCGTTACCGAAGCAAATGTTGAGTTTAGAAACTGTGCCCTCTTCGCCGCCTGAAACTCTAATGCGGTATGCAAGAGCGGTGATATTTGTGGTGTCGATTAAATCAGAAACGCCAAGTTGACTTGTCTTTGACAAATCCTCAAATGCATTGTAGTAGACACGGATTTGCTTGTTGCCTGTAAGCTTTGCTTCGTCCATATCAAACTCAATGAAGGTTTCGCCGTCAAGCTCTACTACGTAAATTCTTTGGTTGTTACCGTAAACGCCCGAAGAATTTCTCGCAAAATCGTTTGAAGCGTAGTGGATAGGAGAATTTACGCCGTTTCCGTTGTTACTACCTGTCATAATGGTAGGCTCATCGTAAACGTTCATAAAGTAGCTTGCGGTATCTCCGAGGTGTGTTGAATAGGGAGAAGTCCAAGCATCAATTGTTCTTATGCCTGTATAGCCCGTGTATCTTGCGCTGATGGTATACTTGGTGTCATTTGTAAGACCTGTGAAGGTTGCGGTGGTGCTAAAGTCACCGCCGTTAAAGGAGTATTCAACACTGCCGTCGGTGGGAGCGTTGGATACAGTAATGCTGTCATTGGTTGCTGTATATTCGATTTCAGGAGGATAAACTGATTTTTGGAATTTATCCATATCCTCTACGAAGTAGGAGTCACCAACATAAAGGGTTTTTCCGTCGTAGAAGCCACGGGTAAGGCTAAATTGGATAAATCTTACGTTCTCATAGAACTTTGTGCTGTCAAATTTATCGCCATTAGAGGTTGTGAGTGCGCTGATAGGAACGAGCACGTAACCGTCGAAGCTACCTGTGGTGGTAACACGTGAAGAGGTGTGAGTAAACGAGCTTACCTCACCTGTGTTAATGTCGATAAATGGGAGGGCTGTACCGTTTGTAATACTATAGCCTGTACCGTCGATATTAACGTTAGAAACAGCCCACATTACCCAAGCGTCCTCGTTGCCGCCTGCGATAGCCATACGAACTGCGATGTACTGAGCGTCCTCGATGGCGATCTCATAGTTGCCGTTAGCGTCGATAGGAGCGCCCTTTTGGTCGTACTGCGAGTTTGTAGGATCAAAGTTATCTCTATACGAATCCATAAGGTAAGATACGTAAGGAGCGTTAACTGCAGTTGTGCCTGCGTTAAGCTCATCAAGTGTGTAATAAGGAACAACGCTTGTGTCGCTTGTGTAGGTAACTGCTGCTGCGCGGTCACCGTTAGGAAGTGTAGTAATATGTACGTTACTGTCGGTTGCACCGTAGTCGGAATAACCTGTACCAACCTTGGTGTTTGTACCGTAGTGTCTATAGTAGCTTCTAAAAGGACCAACCTTTGTAAAGTTAATAGAGCTGCCGCCGTTGTTTAAGCTATACTTTGTTTTGCCGTCTACCTTTGCCTCATAGAAAGCGTCGTAGTCGTCTACAAAATACATATCGCCGATATAAACGGTTTTGTTATCCCAATTAGACTGCTTAGAAGAGCCTACGCCCTCTTCGTCTTGGAATACGATGGTAACACCCTCGTAATCTGCTGCGAGAGCCGCTTCGGTAAGAGCCTCGTTATTGGAGAGAGGGAATAACATAATACCGTCAACAGTACCGGTTGTTTCAATACCTGCAGAATTAACTGCTACACCGCCGGTTGCAAAGAACTTGGAAAGTGAAGCGTCTTTGAGGTCAACGAAGTAGTTTGCAGCTGCTCTACGCTTTGTAACAACGTTAGTGGTTGTTGTGCTGCTGTCTTCCGTGCCGTCCTCGTTGAAAGCGATGTCGGTTGAGTGCTTTTGATAGGTATCAATACGGTAATCCACGCCATTAAGTCTAACGTACACGCTGAAACGTGAGTTTTGCCAGTAATAAGCGGCATTTTCATCGTCAATCTTAATGCGGATTGCAAAGTATTTTGCACCCGATACTGCACTTGCGGAAACACCGATTGTGCCCGTTTCTAAAGTCGAGCTTAAGGTTTTGCCGCCAAATGCGTCAGCATCGTAAACCCAGAAGTTTTCTCCGTCCTTGGAGATAACGTCGAGCTCGATGTCGCCTACGGTGTATGTGCCAACTTCGGGAACATTCAAAGCGTAGGTTGCTGTGTCCCCCGTGCCTGTTGACTCGCCTAAAGCGAATGCCGAAAAGGGCAAGCAGCTAAAAAGCATTACAACAGAAAGAAGGACTGCTAAAAGTCTTTTTTTCATTTTTCTTTCCTCCGTTTTGGTTTTGTTTCCAATAAAATCAGATACGTAAATTATTATATATCATTTCTTACAAAATGTAAAGCCAAATTTAACTAAATTTTGTGACAATTTTGTTAAAGAAGCGGTTGACCGTTTACAACAAACTTAAATTTAAGCCCCAAACACTCGGCCGCTTTTCTACACATAACCATTCGGGTGAGGAAAATTTCAAAATAATCCATTACCGAGCTCACGCTTGTGTCGGTTGTAAGCTCAAGCGTTATGGTCTTTTTGTCGTTGTCAATTACAATATCCGATTTTTCAACCGAATAGTTTACTCTATCGTGTGAGTCAAAGAGCGAAATATCGTTGTTTCTTACACGGCTTCGTCTAACGTCGGTTTTATCGGCCAAAATAAGTGCCGCCGCGATGGGATTAACGGCAACGCCCGTGCCCTCGTCGTGATTTCCTATTGCCGTTACCACCGTTGCAACCTCATCGGCGTCCATTCCAAGCTCGTTTAAAATTCTAAACGCCATAACAGCGCCGCTTTGCGAGTGGTCGATGCGGTTGACAAGGTTACCGATGTCGTGCATATAGCCCGCGATTTTAGAAAGCTCAACTTCCCTCTCGCTAAAGCCGAGAGTGGTCAAAATTTCCGCCGCCCTCTCAGCCACGCAGGTGACGTGGGCAAAGCTGTGCTCGGTATAGCCGAGCGCAATAAGCGACTGGTCGGCCTTTTCGATATAAGTCTTAATTTTTTCGTCTTTTTTAATTTGTTCGTAGGTTATTTTCAAGTGCATTTCTCCTATTTTCTAATTTTATCCCAAATTTTCATAATTGCGCTGTACGGCACAAGCTTCGCCAAAAACCTGTGTCCGTTATTTTGCAGTCCCAAAACGGCGATGTCCTTGCCCTTGCGGCTTGCTTTTATGGCCTTTAGCACGATTTCTTCGGCAGTGCGCATACCCGTGTATTTAGTTACCTCTTTTTTGGTTCCCATTTCGGTAGCAACGTCAAAAAACGCGGTCTTCGTCCAGCCGGGGCAAACGGCGGTGACAGTAATTTTTCTATCGCGAAGCTCATAGTTTAAAGCGCGCGAGTAGTTGAGTAGAAAAACCTTGGTTGCGGCGTAGACGTTAAGGTACGGAATGGGGTGAAAGCCTGCGATTGAGGCCACCTGCAAAATCTTTGCGCCCTCGCGCATATAGGGAAGCGAGTACTCGGTGAGCGCAATGGGTGCGCGCGAGTTTAGGTCGACCATTTTAAGCTCATCCATTACCTTAATGTCCTTATAGCTTCCAAACTTACCAAAACCCGAGCAGTTTACAAGCATTCTGATATCGGGCTTTTCTTCCTCAAGAAGTGCCTTAAACTTCTCATAGCTTTCATACTCGGTTAAATCGAGCGGAATTACTCTTGTGGCGGTTTTAAGCGTGGCGGCCACTCTATTTAGGTTTTGCTCATTTCGCGCAATAAGCCACATTTCGTCGTAGTTTTCAAGCATATCAAGCTTTAGTGCAAATTCCTCGCCTATTCCCGACGAAGCGCCTGTTATAATCGCAATTTTTTTCATATATTTTCTCCTTTCAAATGAAAAGTTTTAAATCACAATATCTCTCCATTTTCATTATACATAATTTTTCCTGTTGTTTCAAGTGATATTCCGACTTCTTCGCCTTTAAGCAATTCAAAGCGGAATGTCGGAAACCGCCATTCCCTACAATATCACAACAACTTTTCATAAAGCTGTAGGGTGCGGCGATTTTCGACGCACCGCTAATACGAATCGTCATTAAATAAAAAATGGCCAAGCGCTAAAAACGCTTGGCCGTAAAAACTATTTTATAACCTCTCTTGCAAAGGCTTTAAAGCCGTCGCAAATTTGTATTGCCTTTTCTCTACTATCGGAAACGACGGTGTAATAGAACTTGATTTTAGGCTCGGTGCCCGACGGGCGCACGATAACCATACCGTTACCCTCGAGATTAAACTGCAAAACGTTAGACGACTCAAGTCCGAGCGCCGTTACCGCGCCGCTTGTAAGGTCGGTTTTGGTAGAGCTTAAATAGTCGGTTGCAAAAAGGGTATCAAAACCTGCAATTTGGCTTGGAGTGTTTTCCCTCAAGGCACTCATTATGCCCTGCATCTTTTTCATACCTGCCGCGCCCTCAAAAGCAAAGCTTTCGCACTTGTGATAGTACACGCCGTGACGCTCTTCAATCTCTTTTAAAACGTCAAGCAGCGTCTTGCCCTCAAGCTTATAATAGCTTGCCATTTCAACTATCAGCATAGTGGCAATAACGGCGTCCTTATCTCTTACAAAGTCGCCCGAAAGATAGCCGCAGCTTTCCTCAAAGCCAAAGACAAAGCGCTCGCTCTCGCCCATATTTTCAAGCTTTAAGATTTCCTCACCGATAAATCTAAAGCCTGTGAAAACGTTTTTCATTTGGATGCCGTAGTCCTCGCAAACTCTATCGGCAAGCGACGAGGAAACGAGTGATTTTACCACAACGGCGTCCTTGGGAAGTGTGCCGTTCTTACTTCTTTGCGAGAGAATGTACTCACAAAGAAGCACGCCCACCTCGTTGCCCGACAGTATTCTTGTGTCGCCGTTTTTGTCGCGTACAACAACGCCCACGCGGTCGGCATCGGGGTCGGTTGCGACAAGAATGTCGCCGTCCTTCTTACAAAGCAGCTCTATTCCGAGCGAAAGCGCCTCGGCAATTTCGGGGTTGGGATAGGGGCAGGACGGGAAGTTGCCGTCGGGGAATTCCTGCACCGCAACCACCGATATGTTTTTAACGCCCATCACTCTTAACACCTTACGAACGGGCTCGTTCCCCGTGCCGTTAAGCGGAGTGAAGGCAAGCTTTAATTCGGCCTTTTCTATAACCTCAGGGTTTATGGAAAGCGCCGTTACCTTTGAGAAATAATCGGCGTAAATTTCCTCATCAACGTATTTTATACTGCCGTTTGAAAGTCCCTCATCAAACGACACCGAGGTTTTTGCGCCGAAAATGTCAATTTTCTCAATTTTCTCAAAAACCTTATCCGAATTTTTGGCATTTAACTGACTGCCGTCCTTGCCGTAAACCTTATAACCGTTATACTTGGCAGGGTTGTGGCTTGCGGTAATCATAATACCTGCGTCGCAGGAAAGCCTGCGAACGCAAAAAGACAGCACAGGGGTAGGCATAAGGCGGTTTGTGATGTAAACCGTAATTCCGTTTGATGCAAGGGTGCGCGCCGCCTCTTTTGCAAACAGCTCGGACTTAATGCGCGAGTCGTAGGAAATAACCACGCTTGCGCGGCATTTTTGTTCGAGTAGATGCTCAGCGAGGCCTTGGGTTGCCCTGCGGACAGTGTAAATGTTCATACGGTTTGTGCCCGCGCCGATTACACCGCGAAGACCTGCCGTTCCGAAGGTAAGCTCACGGTAAAATCTATCAAAAATCTCATCGGGGTTGTTCGCTATTTCCTGAAGCTCGGACACCAAATCCAAATCTTCGAGCTTTTGCGACGCCCATCTTTCGTATAGTGCTTGTGTATTTTGCATTTTAGTTACCCCTTTTCTAATTATATGATAACCTATTGTCAAAAATTGTCAACGAGGTAATATGGACTTTTGTTGCCTATTTTAGCATTGATAAATCTTTTTTCAAAATTGAAACCTGACGCGGAGAAAATAATTATCTTGATAAAAAACCAAAAAAATGCTATCATAATAATAACTTGTTTTTTATACCGCCTGTGCCAAGGCGCTTTTTTGTAAAAAGCCTGCGCCGTATACGGTTGCGCCGAGCTTGGCACACGCAATTTGGAGGCTTTATGGAACTTGACACACTTTATCTTTTGATGCGTTTTTACCTGCTTTGCGAGGCCTTAAAGGACACCGAGGACTGCGATTTTAAGGGCGTTTTTGAGGAAATTCAAAATAGTGCCGACGGTGATATTGTTTCAAAAATTCCCGAGGATATTCTCGCCGCAGCAAATGAGCTTTGTGAGAGCTTCTCACAGGAAGGTCTTTGCGAGTTTTTGGATTTACTGCTGCCGTACAAGGAGCAGTGCGAGGCGCAGCTTCCCGACCTTACAAAAGAAAACGAACAGTTTTTGGCTTTAGCGACCGAAAAGCTCTCGGAAAACGGATACTTTTTAAAGGGCGGCATTTTTAGAAAAATCCGCAAAAACCATCTTTATATCATCGAGTGCGAGCTTATCGCGCGCTTTGTGGCTGACGAGCGCGGTCACGTTACTAAAATAGCCGTTTCGCCCTACGTTCGAGTAGCTGACGCGCACGTAAAGTTTAGCAAAACCGAGGGGTATAAGCTTGCAGGCGTGCTTTGTGACGACGAGGCAACCGTAACTGACGTAAAGCTTTACGACAAGCGTGCCTTTTACAAAACACTTCGTCATTTAGACTTGCTTGAATTAGAGCTTTTTGAGGACGCAAACATCAGCGATGATGAAATTAAAACGCTTGCCGAAAGCGTTACTTTAGGCGCGGCAGTTTGCGAAAACCGCGCTATTCCTCATTACTACAAAAAGCTTATCAAAAACGACATTCCGTTTGCAAAGGCGCTTACTCTATCGCTTTTTTCGGGCGGCGCACTTTTCGTGCTTCTCACACCTTGCCTCGCGCTTCTTATAGGGCTTGCCATTTACTTTATTTTCGGCTATAAGGTGATTTGGGGACTGCTTTTACAGCCCTATTATTATATGTTCACCGCCGTCGTTTCGCTAATTTACGCCATCGTCGTGTTTAAAAAGACAAGAAGCGGAAGATAAAACGTAGGGCGCGGCGATTTCGACGCGCCGCAAAAGCCCTCCTTGTGCAAAGGAGGGTGGCACGACGAAGTCGTGACGGGAGGATT
>CAZDLQ010000014.1:0-12285 GCA_964506315.1 uncultured Oscillospiraceae bacterium | reverse complement strand
CCTACAAATTCTATCAAACGTTAATTTTAACATTGTTCACAAAACAAACAGGGAACGGATAAAACCGTTCCCTTTAATTTTTGTGCCTTATTTAGCTTATTTTGCGTAAGCTGCGAGTTTTTTGCAAATTTCGTCGCCAACTTCGGAAGTAGAAGCAGTTCCGCCAAGATCGGGTGTGAGAACCTTTTTCTCAACGAGCATCTCTTCAATAACGTTGATAATGCGCTCAGCCCACTCGGTGTAACCGAAGAAGTCAAGCATTTGTGAAGCTGACCAAGCGGTTGCAAGGGGGTTAGCAATGCCTTTTCCTGCGATGTCGGGTGCTGAACCGTGGATAGGCTCAAACATTGAGGGGAACTTGCGCTCGGGGTTAAGGTTTGCACCTGCGGCAAGTCCCATACCGCCCGAAATAGCAGCACCAAGGTCGGTGAGAATGTCACCAAAGAGGTTAGAGGTTACAACGATCTCAAATCTCTTGGGATCCTTAACCATAAACATTGAAGCGGCGTCAACAAGATAAGAATAGGTCTTAACGTCGGGATACTCCTGACCAACCTCTTTAAAGATTTGATCCCAAAATACCATTGAATAGTTAAGAGCGTTACCTTTACTGATACTTGTAAGAGTCTTTTTCTCTTTTCTTGCAAGCTCGTAAGCATATCTTATAATTCTCTCACAACCGTGGCGTGAGAATACACCGTTTTGAATAACAACCTCGTTGGGAGTGTTGGGGTAGAGCCAAGCACCACTGCCTGCATACTCACCCTCGCTGTTCTCGCGGATAAAGGTCATGTTGATGTCCTCGCGAGCAACGTTTAAGGGGCAGGGAGCGCCCTTTAAGAGCTTAACAGGACGAAGGTTTACGTACTGATCAAACTTCTTTCTAATGATGAGAAGCAAATCCCAAAGTGAAATGTGGTCGGGAACGTCAGGACGACCAACTGCACCGAGGAAAATAGCGTCAAACTTAGAAAGCTGCTCAATTCCGTCCTCAGCCATCATTCTACCGGTTTCGAGGTAGTAGTCACAACCCCAGGGAAAATCGGTGAAATCAAAGCTGAAACCTTTGTCAAGATCAGCAACAGCTTTTAAAATCTTAACACCCTCAGCGAGTACTTCGGGGCCGATACCGTCGCCGGCAATAACGGCAATCTTGTGTTGATTCATAAAAAAGACCTCCAAAATATGTAAAATAAATTTTAACCTATAATAGTATAAGCCTTTTTTTTGAGTTTGTAAAGTACCTAAAAGTTTGTTTTGTGAAATTTTTGTCGTAAAATTTAAAACTGCCGAGATAGAGTAGGGCAGGCGGCAAAAAATACACAAAAAAATCCCTCAAAAAAAGCCTAAATTTAGCCAAAAAAGTGTTGATTTACGAAAAAAAGTGTGGTAAAATTTATAATGTATGAAAATGTCAATTTTAAGGCCGTTTTTTTGCCGTTTAAAAGAGCATTTTTCATAAAAATTATAAGCGAGGTTACAAGTTGTGTTAAAGCCTGAAATTTTCACACCCGAGCTTGAGCAGTACATAATAAGCCTTCGTAGAGAGCTTCACCAGTGCCCCGAGGTTGGCTTTGAGCTTTACAAGACCACCGCCATAGTTAAGCGTGAGCTTGAGGCAAACGGTATAGCTTATACCGAAAAGTACTGTGAGAGTAGCGTGGTTGCTGATATAAATCCCGAGTGCACCGATTACACTCTTGCCATCCGCGCCGATATGGACGCGCTTCCCGTAGAGGAAAACACAGGCCTTGAGTTTTCGTCAAAGCACGAGGGAAGAATGCACGCCTGCGGTCACGACGCGCATACTGCAATTTTGCTCGGTACTGCAAAGGCACTCAAATCAATAGAGAGCGAACTTAAATGCCGTGTTCGCCTTATATTCCAGCCTTGTGAGGAAGGCTCGGACGGCGGCGGAAAGAAAATGACCGCAAACGGCGCAGTTGACGATGTTGACGCTATCGTGGCACTTCACGTAGAGCCGCTTCTACCAACAGGACATATCGGAATCTATCCCGGCGCCTCAATGGCCGCAAGAAGATTCCATACTATTGAGTTTTTCGGCAAGAGCTCGCACGCCGCTTTCCCGCAAAACGGAAACGACGCACTTGCAATGGCTGTTAAAGCCTATAACGACATTCAGGTTATGTTCTCGCGCTTAAATCCTATGAGCAATAAGATTTGCGCAATAAACTATCTTCACGCAGGCGTTGCCGAAAACGTTATTCCCGACTATGCCAAAATGCTCATCAGCGTAAGATCGTTTGATCTTGAGGAAGACGAGTTTATACATAACAAGATTTGTGAGTTTTGCGATAACGCCGCAAAGGAAATCGGCGGTAGTGCAAAGGTAGTCGATAACTACGAGGCTTATCCCGTAGTAAACGATAAGGCGGTTAGAGATAATATGATCGCCGCTATAAAGAGCGCACTTGGTGAGGAGTATTTTATGGATATGCCTCAAAAAATGAGCTCGGAGGACTTTTCCTTCTTCCTTCAAAAGACACGCGGTTGTATGATGTGCCTTGGAATTAAGAATGAGGAAAAGGGCTGCACAGGTCAGCTTCATAATAGCGACATTGTGCTTGACGAAGATGCATTTATAAACGGATGCAAGGTCTTCACGGAATTTGTTTTGTTATCAATGAACGGCATACCCGAAAGTGATAAATAAAAATTAGGAGGAATCGTAATGTCAAAGAGTAAAGTTTTAGAAACAGTATGCGGCGTAGGTTATATTCCTATGTATAGCGTAAAAAATGTTGAATCAGCAGCTTGGGTAATTGATGAAATCGTTGAGAAAAAGCCCGAGGTTGTAATGGTTCTTACCGAGGATATTGATGCCCTCAAGGCTATCGTATCCGCAAATGCTGATACACTTGTTGGCGCAGGTAACGTTCTTTGCGTTGACGCTTGTGAAAATGTTATTAACGCAGGCGTAAGCTTTGTGGTTTCACCCTGCTTTGATGAAAAGAGCGCTGAAATTGCCGCTTCTAAAGACGTTGTTTATATTCCTATTTGCCAAACCTTTGCTGAAATCGCATCAGCTCTTAAGGCAGGTATTGATACAGTTAGCTACTATCCTTCTGTTTCAGGTGGAATTTCCTCTCTTGAAATCGTCGCAAGACATTTCCCGAGTGTTAAGCTTGTAGTAATGGGTGAGAGCGATGTTTCCGTTTTAGGTGACGTTATCGCAAAGACCTACGTAAGCGCTCTCGGTATCTATAGAGGTATGCCCGAGACAGTAGGATTTATTTCTGCTGATGACTTTTATAAAAATGCTGAGGATGCTGTTACAGGCTACGAAACCTGGCACATCGGTATCAACACTCCCAGCTCGGAGGATGCTTTTGCTCTCGCATCTGAGCTTAACGCTCTGCTCGGTCTTCCCATTAAGAAGGGCCCCACAGGCAACTTCTTTGTAGGAACCGATATTGAGGTTATGAAATCTTACTATCGGGGAACAAACGGCCATATCGCAATTAGAACAAATAGCGTTCCTTGTGCTATGTACCGCTTCGCTAAGAAGGGCTATAAGTGGGATATGGAAACCGCTTGGCCTTTAGAGGACGGCAGTATCTTAACCGTTTATCTTGACGTTGAAACTGAGTTTGGCGGCTTCGCTGTTCACCTTCTCAAGAAAAGCTAAAAAAACTGAAAGGATAAGAAATTATGAAAATCGGTTTTATCGGTCTCGGTGTTATGGGTAAACCCATGGCAATCAATCTTGTAAAAAACGGCTACACCGTTGTAGGTTATGACGTTGTACCCGAATTTGTAGAAAAAGCGGCTGAAGCAGGCGTAACTCCCGCAAAAGAGTTAAAGGACGCTTTCGTAGGTTGTGAGGTTGTTATTACAATGCTTCCTAACGGCTCACACGTTAAGTCAATTGCACTTGATAAGGGCGGACTTGTTGACTTCGCCGAAAAGGGAACACTTCTCATTGATATGAGCTCAATTTCTACCTCGGATTCGGTAGAAATCAGCGCCGCACTTAAAGAAAAAGGCATTAGAATGCTTGACGCTCCCGTTTCAGGTGCCGCCGCAGGCGCTATTGACGGTAAATTATCCATTATGGTTGGCGGTAGCGAAGAGGATGTTGCTTACGCAATGCCTATCCTTTCCTGTATGGGCAGTAAGGTTGTTCATATCGGTCCTTCAGGTAGCGGATGCACCTGTAAGCTTGCTAACAATATCATCATCGCTAATAACCTCGCAGTTATTTGTGAGGCTATGATGTTTGCTAAAAAAGCAGGCTGTGACCTTGAAAAAGTTTTTGAGGCAATCAGCGCAGGCTTTGCAGGCTCAACTGCAATGAACTCGCAGGTTCCCAGAATGCTCGCAGTAAACTATGAGCCCGGCTTTACAATCAAGCTTCACCATAAAGACCTTACCAATGCTCTTGCCGCAGGCGCAAGCGTAAATTCGCCTATGCCTTTGGCTCAGCATATGAAGGACGTTATGGACGAAATGCTCGAAGACGGCCTCGGAGTAAAGGATAACAGCGGTATCGCTCTTTACTACGAAAAGCTCGCCAATGAAAAATACGTTGACTAATTAAATTTACATAAAGCAAAAGTCAAGGAGGAAACTTAAAATGAAAAAGACACCCGTACTCGCAATCACACTCGGCGACCAAGCAGGCAGTAGCCCTGAGCTTGCCGTAAAGGTTGTACTTAGCAAATCAGAGGATTACATTCCCGTATTTATCGGAAATAAGGCTCAGTTTATGACCATTCTTTCGGTAGTAGAGGGAAGTGATAAATTAAACATCATTGATTGGGACGGCAAAACCCGCCCCGAGAAGCAGGACGGCTGCTACGTTTACTTCTACAACATCGACGTTGAAGAAGGCGGCATCATTCCTAAGACCATCACCGCTGCAAGCGGCAAGCTCATTTTTGAGATGCTCAAAACAGGCGTTGATATGCAAAACGATAAGATCATTGACGGCTTCCTTATGGCTCCTATCACCAAGGCAGCTCTTCACGAAGCAGGCTATGACTTCACTTCAGAGTTTGAGGTTTATGACTACCTCTATAACACCGAGGGTTGTGCATCAGTTATCCGTTGCGACCCTTACTTCCGCTCAACAGTTGTAGGTCACTGCGCATTTAGAGAGATCGCTGATAAGATCACAATCGACAGCGTTAAAAAGACTACATATAGACTTGCAAGAATTATGAAGTACTTCCTCGAGGAAGGCAAGCGTTGCCGTATCGGTATCGCCGCTCTTAACCCCCACGCAGGTGAGAATGGCCTCTTCGGTACTGAGGAAATCACCATCTTAACTCCCGCTATTGAGCAGCTCAACGCTGAGGGTTATGACGTTGTTGGTCCTTGGCCCGCTGATACCGCTATCAATAGAGTACACGCCGGCGATAGCGAAGGTATCGTATACCTCTTCCACGATCAAGGTAACATCGCTCAAAAGGCTTGCGAGTTTGGTGGACTTGTTCTCGTTTACGTTAACATCCCCGGCAATATCGTTTCGGTAGGTCACGGCCCCGCTTATGATATCGCAGGTACAGGTAAAGCAAATGCTGATAATATGATTCTCAGTATGAACTCACTTTACAAGATCGTTAGTAAGAAGCTTGAAGAGGAGTGCTAAACAAAATGGCAAATATTGTAGAATTCAATATTCCGTATCTTGCCCAGTTTGTTAAGAGCTACCTTATAGAAACCGAAAATTATAACATTTTTATCGACGGCGGTATTAAGAGAAATGAGGAAAAAGTAAAGCCTTATCTTAATAACGGCAAGAAAAATGTTGCAATTATAACCCACGGTCACTGGGACCATATCGGTCTTTGCTCAGCTATTAAAGAGGCGGGCGGCATCCTTTACGGAAACGCCCGCGATAAGCGCTACTATGAGGATTTCGATTGGGATTGGGAAGTCGGCTTTGAACAGTATATAACCGACTGTAACGTTCCCCCCGAGAGAAAACCGCTTTTTTGGAGCGAAATCGGTGATGTTTGCCCGCTCGATAAATTCGTGTGGGATGGCGACGTTTTAAGCTTTGACGACGTTGAGCTTAAAATAATCGAGCTTCCCGGTCACACTCGCGGCAGTATCGGCGTTTACCTTGAAAAAGAGGACGTTCTCTTTACGGGCGATGCTCTTATGGGACTCGGATTTTTCGGCGGCTGCACACAGTATTGTGACTATCTTGGATATATGAGCTCTATGCAAAAAATCATAGACCTAAATCCCAAGACTATCTATACAGCACATACCGAAACCTTAGAAAACCATAGCGGCAAAGAGATGGCTCAGCTTGGATTTGAAACGGGCAAAACCATTGAAAAAACCGTTAATGAATACCTCGCATCATTTGATGGAGAAGAATTAAATGTTCCCGATATCGCAAGAGTTGTTGCTGAGAAGATAGGTAGAAACTTTGGCGGTGGCGCCTGCGTTTCGGTTATCTCGCACCTCTCACTTTGCAAGGCACAGGACGAGAAAATTGCAAAATGCCTTGAAAAATACGTGTACGGGGTTTAACCTTTACAGTCAGTTTACTATTTAAGCTAAGCTTTAAAAATAAAAGGAGCATAAAAATCATGGCAAATTATGATTACAGCGGAAAAGTTGTTGTAATTTCAGGTGCGTCCAGCGGAATCGGACTTGAACTTGCAAAAAGATTTTACGAGGCAGGCGCATACCTTGCACTTTGTAGCCGTTCAAAAGAGCGTGTTGACAACGCTATCAGCGAGTTTTGCGATCCTTCGGATCCGAGAATTCTCTCGATGTCAGCCGATATGTCACAGCTTGAGAACGTTTATAAGTTCACAGGCGCCGCTATTGAAAAGTTCGGCAAAATTGATATCCTTATCAATAACGCAGGCGTAAGCTTCAAAAAGCCTTCGCTTGAGGTTACCGAAAAAGACTGGGATACCACATACAATATTGATATGAAAGCATACTTCTTTATGGCTCAACAAGCCGCAAAGGATATGATCGAAAAGGGAACACAGGGCAGCATCATCAACATCGGTTCGGTTAACGCCGTTACCTGCGTTGTTGGAAACGCTATCTATGCTGCTGCAAAAGCAGGTATCGCTCAAATGACTCGTACCCTCGGTAGAGAGTGGGGTAAAGAGGGCGGCATTAGAATTAACTGTATCGCTCCCGGATCTATAGACACTCCGGAGAATAGAGAGCTCTATTCCGATCCCGTTGTTCTTAAAACAATGTGCGATAAGCTTCCCTTAAGCCATAGAGGTGTTGTTAAGAATATCGCTGATGCAGCACTCTTCCTTGCATCCGATGACGCTTCTTACATCACAGGCGTTACTTTATACGTTGACGGTGGATTAACTCTTGTTCAGGGCTAATTCATAAAATAAATTTTATAAAATTTTATTTAAGGAGTTTTTACAATGAAAAAGAGAATCGGAATTGTGCATACCTTCCTCTACTCAGTAGAAGACATTAAGGCTATGTTCAAAAAGTACCTCCCCGAAGATGTTGAAATGATCAACATTATCGACGACAGCCTTCTTGAAGAGGCTCTCGCAAACAAGGGTATCACCCCCGGCATTATCAGCCGTATGTGCGACTACTACACCAACTTAAAAGAGCTTGGCTGCGTAGTATGCCTCAACCAATGCTCATCAGTTGGCGAAGCTGCTGATGTTGCTGCTAACCTCATCGACATTCCTATGGTTAAGATTGACGGTCCTATGGCTGAACAAGCTGTTAACCTTGGTTCAAAAATCGCAGTTGTTGCAACCGCTTGCTCAACTGTTGCTCCTTCTTGCCGCCTCGTTGAGAACACTGCAAAGAGACTCGGTAAAGAAGTTACAGTTACTCCTTGCTTCGTAGACGGCGCTTATGAGTGCCTCTTAAAGACTGGCGACAGACAAAAGCACAACGATATGGTTTGCGCTAAGATTCGTGAAGCTGCTGAAACTCACGACGTTGTTGTTCTCGCTCAGGGTAGTATGTATCACCTCATTCCCCTCGTATCCGACGTTAAGGTTCCTGTTCTTACAAGCCTTGAAACAGGTATTGAGCAACTTAACAAATATCTTTAAGTTACAAAAAGTATCCCTTGATACTTAAAAATAAAAACATATTTTGGAGGAAGTTTTTATGAAAAAGATTAAAGTAGGTGTAGCAGGTTACGGCGTAATCGGTCAAAGACTTGCTGACGGTGTAGCACTTCAAGAGGATATGGAGCTTGTTGGTATCGCTGACTTAGCGCCCACACTTTCTATCCGCGCACTTCACGAAAAAGGAATGCCCTATGACCTTTATACTGTAGAGGGCGCTGACTTAGACAAATTTGCTGAGCTCGGTATTCCCGTATCAGGTACTTTTGATGACCTTCTTAGCAAGGTTGACATTATGCTCGACTCCGCTCCCGGCGGTATCGGCGCAAAGAATAAGGTTCTCTATGAGAAGGCTGGCGTTAAGGCTATCTTCCAAGGCGGCGAGAAGAACTCAGTTGCTGACGTATTCTTCCACGGCTATGCAAACTTTGAAAAGGGCCTCGGCGTTGACTACTTAAAGCTTACATCTTGTAACACAACCGGTCTTATCCGTGCCGTTGACTGCCTCGATAGAGAGTGCGGCGGACTTGATAAGGTTGCTATCACAATCATCAGACGTGTTGCTGACCCCGGCGACTATCACCGTGGACTTACCAACGCTCTCCAGGTTGACAAGGCTCCTTCACATCAGGCAGTTGACCTTATGACAATTATGCCTCACATTGATGCAACAGGTATCCTCGTTCACACTCCTGTAACTCACGGTCACATTATCACCGTTCTTGCAACAGGTAAGCAAAAGATTACAAAGGAAATGGCTCTCGCAGCATTCGAGAAGCACCCCCGTATCCGCGTAGTACGTCTTGCTGACGGCTTCCTCGGAAACGCTTCACTCTTTAGATATGCTCGTGACCTCGGCCACACCAGAGGCGATATGTACGAGATCGGTCTTTGGGAAGAGAGCATCGTTGAGAGCGGAAACGACATTATGTTCGCTATCAACATTCCTCAAGAGAGCGTTACCATTCCTGAGACCATCGATGGTATCCGTGCAGCTCTTCAAATGCAAACCACTCGTGAGGAAGCAACCGCTACCACAAACAAATATCTCAATATCGGAGCTTTCAAGAAATAAGCTTCTCAACCCGAGATATAAACTATGTTCCTAATTAGTAGAGCGCAGCCTTCTCGGCTGCGCTCGGCTTAAATTATTGAAAGGAAACTTAAAAATGAGATTTGGAATTAACACTCTTGACGATTTTGATTTCAACGGTAAAACAGTGCTTTGCCGTGTAGATATCAATGAGCCTATCAATAGAGCTGACAACACCTTAAGAGATATTACTCGTATTAAGGGCTGTCTTCCTACACTCGTAGAGCTTTCCGAAAAAGGTGCAAAGCTTGTTCTTATGGCACACCAGGGAAGCGATATCGAGTATAAAAACTTCTTTACAACCGAGCCTCACGCTAAAGTTCTCTCCGAGCTTATGGGTAGAGAGGTTAAGTTTATCGACGACGTTTGCGGCCCCGCTGCAAGAGCTGCTATAAAGGAGCTTAAAGCAGGCGAGATACTTCTTCTTGACAACGTTAGATTTTGTTCGGAAGAGCAAACTCTCTTTGAGCTTCAGTTAAAGCTTGATCACGACGCTCAGGCTAAAACTCAGGTTGTAACAAAGCTTGCGCCCCTCGCTGACATTTACGTTTGCGACGCTTTTGCTGCTTCACACCGCGATCAGCCCACACTTTGCGGCTTTGAAAAGGTTCTTCCTTCCGCAATGGGTAGACTTTTCGAGAAGGAATACTGCATCATTTCCGAGCTTATGGAGTCACCTGAAAAGCCCTGCGCTTTCGTACTTGGCGGTGCAAAGATTTCGGACGCATTTATGATGATGAACACCGTTCTTTCGGGCGGAAATGCTGATTACATCTTAACAGGCGGCCTTGTTGCTGAGATTATCCACCTTGCACTCGGTGAGAATCTCGGACAGGGAACATACGACTTTATTGAGAAGAGCGGCTATGCTTCAATCATCAGTCAAGCAAAAGAGCTTTACAGCAAATATTCCGATAAAATCGTGCTTCCCGTTGACTATGCAGTATCAAATGACGGCGTAAGAAACGAGTATAAGCTCGGCTCAATCCCTGCCGACGTAACAGTTCTTGACATCGGTAGCGAAACCGCTGAGAAATACCGCGATATTATTATGAACGCTAAAACTGTATTCTGTAACGGCCCTGTCGGCGTATTCGAGAAAGAAGAAACCGAGCTCGGTACAAAGGCAGTATTTAACGCAATTGCCGACAGCTCAGCTTATAGCGTTATCGGCGGCGGCGATAGCATCACAGCTGCAAAGAAATATAGCGTAACCGATAAGATTTCCTATATTTGCACAGGCGGCGGCGCACTTATCCGCTTCCTTTCGGGAGAAGAGCTTCCCGTTGTTTCCGCACTTCGCGGCGCTTGCAAATAAGCTTAAAATTTTTAAAAGAGCTGAGGCTAAAAGCCGCGGCTCTTTTTTCTTTTACCTTAGTTGGAATTAAATATGTTTAAAGAAAAATACTAAACTGTGTAGTGGTATGCCGTTTTGCCTAAAACCATTGACTTTTGGGCCAATAAATACTATAATAACAAAAGAGAATTTGTGTGAAAAATGGCAAATTTTGAATTAAAATTGTTGTATTGGTAGAGGAGGAATATTATGCGCTGTACAAATTGCGGCAAACCCCTTGATGATGAAAATGCAATGCTTTGTGATAAATGTAATAAAGAAACTAACTCGGGCGCTGATAAGCCCGTAAAAAGAAACGTCAAAAAACCAAAGAATAAGAAAAAAATCGTTCGTAACGTTATTTTGTCGGTTTTGGCTGTAATTGTTGCCGCTATACTCGTCGTCGTTATTTGGGGCTACTCGCTTTTGGGTAGCATAAATAAGGATAAGGATTTTAATGAAAGTGACCTTGGCATAAACTCCGAGATAGACGAGGTTATCGACGAAAAGGTTAAAAATATTGCGCTCTTCGGCCTTGATACAAGACAGGATGATTCAAGCGGCCGCTCGGATGCAATAATTGTGCTTTCGATTGATAAAAAAAATAATAAGATTAAAATGACCTCTATCGCAAGAGATACCTATATAACCTTTGAAAGCGGTAGAAAGGATAAGATTACACACGCTTGGGCGTATGGTAAGGCAACGCTTGCGGTTAAAACCTTAAACCAAAACTTTGGCCTTGATATAACCGATTACGTTAGCGTAAACTTCTATGGCTTTGCCGAGATAATTGACTATATCGGCGGCGTTACCATTGATATAAACGAAGCCGAAATGAAGGTAATGAACAATAAGTACATTCCTTATATTGATAAACTTGGAATTGAGTGCGAGGCTATAAAAGAGCCGGGTGTTCAGCTTGTAAACGGCGGACAAGCACTCGCTTACGCTCGCGATAGATACACAGGTAGCGATATTGAGCGCGGCGGTAGACAAAGAGAAGTGCTTCAGGCTATGTTCGATAAAGCAAAGAGCCTAAACGCGCTTAAATTACCTAAATTTGTTGAGATGGTTTTAAGTAACTGCACAACAACCTTAAGCTCCAATGAAATGATTTCACTTGGCACTTGGGCGCTTGCAAAGAGTCCGAGCATTGAAAATTTAGGCCTTCCTTCCAAGGAATGTGGCGCTAAGGGCCAAATGATAAACGGTACAAGCTATATGGTTTACGATTTAGAGCTTGCATCAAAAATTATGCACGATTTCATCTACTCAATTGAGCCCGAAAACACGAGTAGTATACCTGTTTCTTCAGAAAAATGACTTATTGCGAGGATATTATGAAAAAAAAGAAAATGGGCATTCCCGTTGAAGAATTTAAGTTTACCGAGAAAAAAGGGTATGACTTCTTCAAAAGAATTTTTGATATTTTTGCATCAGCCATTATGCTTATAGTTCTTTCGCCCTTGATGCTTATTATTTGCATTTTAATAATGCTTGACGGCGGCTCTCCCATTTACACTCAAATGAGAGTCGGTAAAAACGAAAAGCCGTTTAAAATGTATAAGTTCCGTAGTATGTGCATCGGCGCGGACTCTAAAGAAAACTTAAAGAAGCTTGAAAAATTAAACGAGATGGACGGTCCCGCATTTAAAATGAAGAACGACCCGAGAATCACTAAAATCGGTAGAATTCTTCGTAAAACAAGCCTTGACGAGCTTCCTCAGCTTGTCAATATCCTTATCGGTAATATGACTTTTGTAGGTCCTCGTCCGCCGCTTGTAACCGAG
>CAZDLQ010000013.1:0-13043 GCA_964506315.1 uncultured Oscillospiraceae bacterium | reverse complement strand
TTTTGAAACAGTTTTTTCTCTCCCTCCGTCTTTTTGCTACGCAAAAAGACACCTCCCTCGTCAGAGGGAGGCAAGTTTGCTCTTATTTTACAAGCTCGTTGTAAACCTCAAAATTAGTTTTGGAAGCGGTTAGGGGGGTTACCGAAATTATATCGTTTTCAACCGCGTCGATGTCTACGTTAAGGTCAACAAAATCGCGTTTAAGCGGTTCACCGACCTGAATATACTTATCGTCGCCAAGATACTCAAAATCGTCGGTATAATAAATGCCGCCCTGTCTTGTGATTTTAATATCCGTCACCTTGTGACCGATGTTTACGTTGTATAAAAGGTTCTTATCCAAAAGCTTATTTTCCTCAAACCAAGCGTAAATCTTATCAAGATACTGCACCGAGCTTAAAAAATAATCCACGTCGGCCGAAATTGCAATACCGTGCATTCCCATTCTTGCGCCCTCTAAAATTGCGCCGATGGTGCCCGAATATGCAATATCGTCACCAAGATTATAGCCAATATTTATGCCCGACAGTATAAGATCGTATTTGGTTTTAAGGCCCATAACGGCAAAGCGAACACAGTCGGCAGGAGTGGAGTCAACCGCGTAGGCGTCTACGCCGTCTACAAGGTCTACCTTTTTTATCTCAACTGCATTTTTAAAGTCAATTGCCTGACTTCTACCGCTTTGCTCGGTTTTGGGGGCAACTACCGTTACCTGTCCGAGCTTTTGCGCCCACTTTGCAACAAGCGGCAGTACGGGCGAGGAAATTCCGTCGTCGTTTACTATCAAAATTCTCATAACCAGCCCTCGTTTGTTTCTTTATATTCCTTAAGACGCGCGTCGGCATCCGCAATAAGCTTTTTCATTTCGGCCTTATTTTTAACGTTTGCACCTGCGGCACAAGCGTGTCCGCCGCCGCCGTATTTTTCGGCAAGCGGGCTTACGGTTACAAAGCGCGAGCGAAGGCGTACCCTAATCTCTCCATCGTCCGACTCAATAAAGGCAAGCCAAATTAAGCTATCGCGAATAGAGTCCATATAAGAAACCGAAGCCGAGGCCTGCTCGTGAGTGAGGCCAAACTTTTTGCGCATTTTTTTGTCTACAAAAAGGTAAACTACGCCGTTTTCGGTAATCTTTAAATGGTTATAAATATATGCCTTGAACTTTAAAACATCAAAATCGTCTAAATAAAGATTTGCATAAAGGGTGTCAACGTCAATGCCGAAATCAAGAAGCATACCTGCAAGGCGCATAGTTTCTCCCGAAACCGAGCGGAAGCGGAAACGGCCCGAATCGGTTACAATACCTGTATAAATATAGGTTGCCGCCTCGGTGTCCATTTTAAGCTCGTCCTTAAATGTTTCGTAAAAATCGGCAATCATTTCACTTGCGGCGCTTCTCTCCTCCTCTACCCACTGCAAATTACCGTAGGCTTCAGTAGGGATATGATGGTCGATTTTAATAAGCTCTTTGCAAAGAGCATACTTTTGATTGGAAATTCTATCCGAGGTGGCGGTATCAACAACGATGCCGAGTGCGCTCTCATACATTTCGTCGGCAATTTCGCCGTCCTCCTCGCCTAAAAAAGCAACGTAATCGCTATAATCGCTGTTGCAAAGAAGAACTTCCTTTTCGGGAAAGGTCAGCTTTAAAATTCTTTGAAGGCCTTTGGTTGAGCCAACGGCGTCACCGTCAGGTCTTTTATGGCGAAAAATTATAATTCTATCGTACGCTTTTATTTTATCTAAAATCGCTTTTTTTGCTTCAAAACTCATTAGTTTTCCTCCGAAAGTGCATTGAGATCTTGTAGCATAGCCATTGCCTCGTCCCTATCCTTTAGACAAGCGCCGCTTGCTTTTTTGTGACCTCCGCCGCCATATTTTACGGCGATGGGATTTATATTGTGAACGTTTGAGCGAATTTCACAAAGCACGCCGTCCTCGGTTTCGGTAAAGTTTACCCAAGTGTCAATACCGCGAATGCCTGCCATTGTGTTTACCATACCGCGTGAAATAGTAAACGCCGAAGCGTTATACGACTTAAACTCATCAAGCGGTGTGTAGATATAGGCAACCCTGTTTGGCGTGGTTTGAATTTTTAAAATAAACTTTGCGCGAAGCTGAACAAAAGACAAATCGTCCGAGTAAAGCTCTCTATAAATATCCGAAAGCGAAAACTCGCGCTCAAGCAAAAATGCCGCCATTTTAAAGGTTTGCGAGCTTGTGCTGTCGTAATGAAAGCGTCCCGAGTCGGTTACCATACCCGTATAAAGCGCGGCGGCGGCGGTGCTTGACACCTTAAAGCCGCACTCAATGAGCATATTTGTAACAAGCCCTGCACAGCTTTCAAAAGAGGTGTCAACAACCTCCTCGTCGGCAATTTTCTCTACAAACAAATGATGGTCAATTCTTGCGCTTGCGTCGGCAAGCTTATATCTTGTATCACTTATAAGATGCTCGGCCGAGGTGTCCAAAATTATAGCGAGTGCGCCGCTGTAGGTTTCGTCCGAAATCTCATCCATAGGCGAAGATAGCATAAAAGCATAACGCTCGGTCATATCGCCGACGGCGTAGACTTTTTTATCGGGGAAGGTATCGCGAATGGCGTTCATAAGCCCTATTTGGCTACCAAGAGCGTCGCCGTCGGGACTGCTATGGCGGTGAATTATAATTTTAGGATACTTCTCTATAAGAGCATAAATTTTTTCAAACATCTATCTAAAATTTCCTTTCAATCAGTCAAAATATCCCTTGTACTCCACCTTTAAGGGACTGTTTGGGAACAGGTGCGCGTGAAGCTCGATGAAATAGTTATCGGTCATACTTGCGATATAGTCAACCACGATTTGATGCGGCTCGTCCTTTTCGTAAGGAATATCGCGCTCGTAGCCTGTTGAATTTACGTTTACGTAATCAATGTGCTGGGTGTAAATAGGTGAATTTTTATTGCCTTTAACAAGGTCCGAATAGAGCTGACCGTAAATTTCCTCCATCATAGGCTTTACGGTTTTATCAAGTTTTAGAACCTTTGCGGTTTGGTTATAAATTTGGGCATAGTTATCAAGCTTATAGCTGCGAATAGCGGCAAAATGCTCCTCGTCAAGCTTGATGTAAGGCTTGCCGTAGCTGTTTTCAATTACGTTTACAATAAGATTATTGATAATTTCGGAATTGATAGAGCCTAAATCCTCACTTGTAAAGGTGGTCTGGTCGATAAGCTTTGTCAGTAGCGCGTCGTGTCTATCCTTGCCAAGATATGCGATAATATCCGAAATTCGCACCACGCTACCCTCAAGTGTGCAGGGCATCATTTTAGCCACAACCATAGGATCGGTATAGCAGTCCTCGATTATTTTATCAAACTGCTCAAAGCTGCTTAAATTTGTGGGCTGATACTGCTCACACTCAACCTCGCCGTTATGAGCGGCGATGCCGTCAAGCGTTTGCAGGGTCATATTATACGGGAAAATCTTATCAAGCACCCTTACCGACTGAATGTTGTGGTAAAAATGCCTGCCCGTTTCTTTGTAGTGAATTTGGTCTAAAAAGGTTTCGCCGGTGTGTGCAAAGGGCGGATGGCCGATATCGTGACCGAGCGCGATTGCCTCAATTAAATCAAGGTTTAAGTTAAGCGCCGCGCCGATTGCCCTCGAAATACGGGAAACTAACTGCACGTGCAGGCTGCGTCTTGTAATATCGTCGTTTTTCCAAAGCGAAAAAACCTGCGTTTTGTCGGTGTACCTATTGTAAAAGGGACAGTACATTATCTTGTCAATGTCCTTTACAAAGGTAGGACGCCAAACGGTAACGCCGTCCTGACTTTCGTGCCTGCGAACTGCGTCTTTATTTAAAAATGCGACCTGCGGACGAGTGCCGTTTTCAATGTCGCTTATCATTTTGTCGTTAAGCCCTTTAGAAAGCGCTTCATACTTTGCCATAAATTACCTCCGTTAAGTTAAGATGCGGGATAATTTATTTTTTAAAAATCAATATCCCGAGTGATTTTGCTCGTTTTTAGCAATTTTTACAATGCGGCTTGTGCCGAGTCTATCAGCGCCAAGGTTTATAAAGTCCTCGGCGTCTTTAAGCGACGAAATGCCGCCTGCCGCTTTAATTTTTACGTTTTCTCCGATATGCTTTGCAAAAAGGGAAACGTCCTCTCTTGTTGCGCCGCCGGTTGAAAAGCCTGTTGATGTTTTAATAAAGTCGGCGCCCGAGGCGGTTACAATTTCGCACATTTTAATTTTTTCTTCGTCGGTAAGAAGACAGGTTTCAATAATAACCTTTAAGATTTTGTCACCGCAAGCGGCTTTAAGCGCCTTAAGCTCGCTTAAAATCTCGTCATATCTTTTAGCCTTTAAAAAGCCTACGTTGATTACGGTGTCAATTTCGTCGGCACCGTTTTTAAGCGCATCCTCGCACTCAAAAACCTTTACAGCGGTTGTGCTGTAGCCATTGGGGAAGCCGATTACTGTGCAAATTTGCAGTTTATCTCCCACGTACTCTTTAGCCTCTTTAACGTAAGCGGCGGGAATACAAACTGAAGCGGTAGAAAACTTAATTCCGTCATCACAAATTGCCTTTATATCATCCCAGGTTGCAGTTTGTGTGAGTAAGGTGTGGTCACATTTTGAAAGAATATTCTTAATTTCCATTTTTATTTCTCCTCACTTTTTTGTTTTTCAATTTGCTCTTTATAGCATTTATGACACATTGCGACATATCTGTCGTTACTGCCTAAAAGCACCTGCGCGCCCTCGGTGACTATATTCATATTTTCGTCAATTCGGGCGTTAATTATTGCTTTTTGGCCGCAAGAACAAATGGTTTTTATTTCCGCGATTGAGTCGGCAAGCTCAAACAGTCTTTTACTGCCCGAGAAAAGCCTGCACATAAAGTCGGCCCTAAGGCCAAAGCACATAACAGGAATACCGCACAGGTCAACAATTTTTCTAAGCTGGTCGATATGCTGTTCGGTAAAGAACTGACATTCGTCGGCAATTATAACGTCGGCATCCTTGTGATTTTCCACAAACAAGTCGTAGATATTATCGTCAGCTTTAATGGGGTCACACTCGGCCTGTAGACCTATGCGCGAGCGCAAAATATTTTCGCCGTCACGATTATCGAGCGAGGGTTTTATAAGCCAAACGGTCATATTGCGCTCCATATAATTAAATCTTGTTATGAGCGCCTGCGCCGTCTTGGACGAGCCCATTGCGCCGTACTTAAAATACAGTTTTGCCATACTAAAACCCTTTCGCAAATCATTATCCATTATATTATAACACACTTCAAATAAAAAAGGAATGGTATTTTTAAAAATATTTAAAATCATAAACGCTACACAAATAACGCGCATATATTTTCTCGGCTCCCTCTGACGAGGGAGCTGTCGAGCGCACGCGAGACTGAGGGAGAGATAACAACAAAAAAGCTCCACCGCATAAAAATCGGTAGAGCTTTTTAAGTGTTTTTTCTATTTTTTAAAGCGTTCTAAGACCTTTGGGGTAATGATTTTTAGCCCGTCCGCCCGAAACCTTAATGCCGCCGAGCGCACAGCCGTCAACCGTCACGGCCGCCCAGCCGTCAGGCAGGTTTAGCACTATCTCCTCGCCGTGAAGGTAACGAAGGAGCGGTTCATCTATTGCGCTAAAGGACACCTTTCTTTTAAATTTACTACCAAACGCCGAGAAAAACTGGTGGTGCGGCTGAATGTAATTTTTCCTAACCTCGCCGATGGTTACGCCCATACAAAAAGCCGTTTTGTCGAGTATTTCAATGTCAGCGGCAAAATAGGCTCTATCGCCCACCATTCTTACCTTTTCTTTATCGTAAGACGTGAGGGCATCGTCAAGAAAATCAAACACCATTTTATCTATTTTTTGCGGCGCGGATTTTGTTTTGCGAGGCGCCGAGCAGCCGCCCGATTTTCTATGAAGCAGGGCCATAAACTGCCCCTCTCCGCGCGCTTTATGCGGATAAAATCTGCGCGCGGCGGTTATGTTTTCGCACTCACAGCCCTCGAAGCGCACGGCGTCCTGCGTGTGCGTTTTTACCCTTTCACTCACCTCAACAAGTTCAAAGTCGCTATGCTTTTTTAAAAAAGCGTCCACTACCATTTCGTTTTCGTCGAGCGAAAAGGTGCAGGTGGCGTAAATTATATGCCCATTTGGCGCTAAGCACTGTGCGGCGTTTTCCAAAATTTCCATTTGCCGCTCGGCGCACATTTTTACGTTTTCCTCGCTCCACTCGGAAACGGCAACTGCTTCCTTCCTAAACATTCCTTCACCCGAGCAGGGCGCGTCTACCATTATAACGTCAAAGGTATGAGGAAAAATCTGTGCAAGCTTTTTAGTGTCAAGGCAGGTTACCACCGTGTTTTTAAGCCCAAGCCGTTCGATGTTCCCCGTTAGGATTTTACAGCGTGAGGAAACGATTTCGTTAGATACCAAAACACCGCTCTCGCCAAGCTTGTTTTTAAGCTGACTGCTTTTACCGCCCGGTGCGGCGCACATATCAAGCACGCGGCTATCAGGCGCAAAATCAAGGCACTCGGCGGGTGCCATAGCACCCGGCTCCTGCACGTAGATAAGCCCTGCGTGGTGATACGGGTGGTTTCCGATTTTGTCGGCAGTGGTGTAAAAGCCGTTTTCAACGTAAGGGATTTTCTCAATTTCAAAGGGGGTTATCTTTAGAAAATCCTCGACCGAAATTTTGTCGGTGTTTACTCTAAAAGCCTTAACGGGAGGCTCTTGAAGCGCCATTTCGTAAAGCGGATAATCATTTTTTAAAAGACGCTTCATTCGCTCTTTATACTCTATCGGTAAGTTAATCATTTTCTTGTCCAATCTCATTTAATTCGGCGGCTAACATACACATCGAAACGGCGCAAATTGCGGCGGTTTCGGTGCGCAAAATTCTTTTACCGAGTGAAATTATTTGCCCGCCCGCCTCTTTTGCCTTTTCAATTTCGCTCTCTTCAAAGCCGCCCTCGGGGCCGATTAGTATGCCAACTGATTTACAGTCTTTCAGTTTTGAAAGCTGCGCTTTTGTAGCGAGCATACCGTCCTCGTTTTCATAAGGCACCAAAAACAAATCCATCTCGGCCGCTTTGCCCAGCGCGTCGCTATAAGACATAGGCTCAAAGACCTCGGGGATAGTGTTGCGCTTGCTTTGTTTAGCGGCGCTTTCGGCTATAGCGCGGTATCTTTCGGTTTTAGAGGCCTTCTTGCGCGGGTCAAGCTTTACAACGCATCTATTCATTTCAACGGGAATTATTCCCGCCGCGCCAAGCTCTACCGCTTTTTGAATAATAAGTTCGAGCTTATCGCTTTTGGGAAGCCCCTGAAAAAGATAAATTTTTGTCTCAAGCTCGGTTTGATTATAATTTTCTTCTATTATTCTTAACTGTACTGCATCATCCAAAATTTTTTCGATAACACACAGGTCGCTTTTGCCGTCGTAGCTTACAAGCACCTCTTCACCCGCGCGCATACGCAGGACGTTTTTTATGTGATTGTAATCCGCGCCGTCAACGAGGTAACCGTCCTCTATTTTGTTTCGCTCGGATATAAAGAAATTATACATCTTTTCACTCCTTTAGGACTGCTTAAAATGATTATAGCAAATTCGCCGCGGCTTGACAAGAGAAAACGCCACTCTACTGTCAGTAGAGAAAAATTTTTCTCTACTTTTACGGGCGCGGGTTATAGATTTTTTTCGCGCTTTAGTAGGTGGCGGAAATTATATTTCTATTTTATAATGAGTTTGTTGTTTTGATAAAGTTATAGAGAGGTTTTAAAATGAAAAAATACAAAATCGTAACCGATTCGTCCTCCGACGTGTTTTCTTTTGAGGGTTTACCCTTTGCTACAGCTGCACTTAAAATAATTACGGCACAAAAAGAGTACGTTGACGACGGAAATTTGGGCGTTGAAGAAATGGCCGAGGATCTTTTACACTACAACGGAAAGTCCTCCACCTCCTGCTCCAATCCGCAGGACTGGATCAGTGCCTTTGGCGACGCCGAGCGCGTGTTTTGCGTTACAATTACGGGCACACTTTCGGGAAGCTACAGCGCGGCGGTTATTGCCAAAGAGCTTTACGAGGAACAGTACCCCGACAGGAAGGTTTTTGTAATAAATTCGCTTTCGGCAGGGCCTGAACTCAAGCTTATTATAGAAAAGCTCGGCGAGCTTATTTTATCGGGCGAGAAGTTTGCCGCCGTTTGCGAAAAAATCACTGATTATATGAAAAACACGGGACTTCTATTTATGCTTGAGTCTATGAAAAATCTTGTAAACAACGGAAGGGTAAGCCCCCTTAAAGCCAAGGCGGTAGGACTGCTTGGGCTTCGCATTGTGGGAAAGGCAAGTGACAAGGGTGATCTTCAGCCGCTTGCGACCTGCCGCGGACAAGAAAAAGCGCTTATTGAGATTGTCAAAAGGCTAAAAGAGTACGGTCTTGAAAAGGGCAAGGTTAGAATTGCGCACTGCTTAAACGAGGGCGCCGCCTTAAAGCTTAAAGGGCTTATTTTAAAGGAGCTTGAAAAGGCGAAAATTGAAATATACAAATGCGGCGGACTTTGCAGCTTTTACGCCGAAAAAGGCGGCCTGCTTGTCGGTTTTGAAAAGTTTTAAAATATACAATACCTAATCTTGCGGTGCGTCGAAAATCGCCGCACCCTACAATTTGATAAACGCTAAAAATATCCTTGTAGGGAATGGCGGTTTCCGACATTCCGTTTTAATTCACAACATTAAAAGCACCCATCGAAAGACGGGTGCTTTTTTTATTTCTTGTCGTCAAGCGTGTCCTCTTTGCCGCGGTAGACCACGAATTTGCAAAAGAGAAACTCCAAAACAAAGTTCGCAAGCATGGTAACTATCAAAATTATAAAATCGTTTACGCCTGCACCCTCGGCAAGATTGCCAAGGTAGGTAGAAAGCGGCGTGAAAACAAGATAAAAGCCGAACACCTTTGCCATTGCAACCGGCACGTTGGCGGCGGACTTAAAGGTATATTTGCGGTTTAGGGTAAAGTTCCAAACTATTGAAAGCACAAGCGAAATGAGATAAGCGATCCAATAGTCTTTAATAAAAATTTCAAGCAAGGCAAACGAGCCGATTTGGATAATGCCTGCCGAAACCGAAAACAGCGTAAATTTAACTGCCTGCCAAACTTGTTTCTTGTTGTCTTTCATTTAAGTCACCCTCACTTATTTTTTTGTTTCCCTGTACGCGACGAAGCGCCGCGAGAAGCTTTGGCGTGTTATAGCGCAGTACTATTGTCGGCAAAATGTTTAAAAACAAATTAACCGCCGCGACGGGAAGCGCAATAGAAAAAGCGCAAACGCCTTTAATAAAAAGCATTGGCAAAAAACCTATTGGGTAGGAAAGCCGATGGGTAAGCACGCCCTTGTTACATTCAATAATAAACCTCTCAATGTATTCGGGGCTATTTGGATTTTCAAGGCTTTTTTTGCTGAAACCGCCGAGACCGCCAAGCTCCCAAACCTTGTCCTTCCATTTGCGCACCTTTACTTTGTTGTAAAACGCTCTCTCCCTTTCCGACACGCTGTAATGCTCATTATCTACGCCAAAAAGCTTGTTTGGCATTTTGCCGATTATTATTGCGATTATGCCGTCGAGCGCAAACTGCGCTGCCGTACACAAAACTACGGCCGCAAGCACATTATACCACGCCGCCATGTCAAAAACAATATTTATTGCCGAAATTATCAGCATTGCCGTTCCGATAACAAAAAAATATAGCTTCATACTTCACCGTATTTTAAAGGTATTTTGTAGGTTTCCTCGTAAACCTTCACCCACGCCTTGTAGTTTTCATCTTTCATTTTTTGCTTTGCCTGCGCCTGCGAAAGCTTTTCGTCAGGGTAAATTGCAGGCAGTATATGCAGGGTGTATTCCTGCACGAAAAAGCCGTCGCCATCAAGCACGTCACTATCCTGCATTGTGATAAAAATGGGGATAACGGGCGCGCGGTTTCGCACCGCGAGCGAAAAGGCGCCGTCCTGCATAGGACGCGGCTTTTTGTAGCCGTGCCACATTCCCTGCTCGGGATAAATGAGTATAGTTTCGCCGCGTTTTAAAAGCTCCGAGAAAGCGCGCATAAACTTTACCATTGTGCTTTTTTGGCTTGAAAGCGGCAGGGTGTTGCAGTGGCGCATAAAAAGTCCAAAAGGCTTTGGCGGATTTGTGTAATTTCCCTCGCGAATTACCTTGTAGAGCATTTTGCCGCCCATATAGTCCCTAAGCGCAACCCACACCGCATAGTTATCCGAAATGCTAAAGTGATTGCAGGTGACGATTTTGCCGCCCTTTACCGCGGTGAAATTTTCTATGCCGCGCACCTCTTTTATGATAAGCTGGCGCTCGGCAATCATTTTATCAAAAAAACGCGCGCCGAAAATATTGGCGATTTTGTTTTTGATTTTACTTGAAAGCTTTTCATTTAAGTAATCTATTTGCTCGGGCATCAGCGGATAGGTTTCGGGGTCGTCCTCTACGTCAAGATGCCAAAGCTCTTTTTTCTCAAGCTCACGTATTTTCTCAAGTATTTCTAACCTGTGTGGCGATTTTTCCATACCGCTATCCCCTCACTGTAAGTCTTTTTACAAAGGTGTTGTCGGACGCAATTATTCTCCCTGCGTGCGCGAGTATCTCCCCTGCCACAGCATCGTTTTTGGCTTTTTCTTTTTCGCCGAAATTTTCCTTTCGGTCAAGAATCAGCCGGTAGAACGGAGAATTTTGGGCATAGGTCCAAAAATGCTCGCCGTCAATTACGTCGTCATACTGCCACGGCTTTTTGTAAAGCGCGTAGTGGACGATGTTCTTTTCGCCCTCGCAGGAAAGAGAGGTCGGAAGCTTGTTCCAGCCGTTTGGCAGGACGTGGGTCTTGCCGCGGCAAAGATAGTTTAAATATGCCTGATCGGGATCGAGAAGGTCAAAATCGTATTTAGTAATAAGCTCTGTAAACTTCTTTTCAATATCGTTTTTTCTAAACTGCTCAAGGCTAATGAGCAGTACGCCTGCGTTAAAATAAATGTCGGGGTCAACACCGACTGCCTTTTCGGCATAAGCTCTAAATTCGCTTGTATGTGCAACGTGCTGGTCGCCGACGACGCCCAAAATGTTTTCTTCAAGCTCGGTGTGATAGAGCTTTGAAATATCGCCAAGCACCACAAGGTCGCAGTCGAGATAAATAATTTTGTCGTACTGCGGAAAAAGCGAGGCGATAAAAAGACGGTAATATGTAACTATCGAAAAATGGTAGACGTTTTTAAAATAAGCCTTTATACTCTCGACGTTTTTTGAAATGTCCATAAAATCTATTACAAAGCCGTCACGCTCGTTTTGCTTGACCTTTGCGATATTTTCGGGGTCAAGGCCTGTGTTAAGCACGATAATTCTATAGCATTCGGTTTTGGACGCGTTGGCAATAAGCGACCTTATCGCAACGTCAAGATAGGGCACGTAATTGTCATCGGTTGAAAAGAAAATTGGGATTTCCCTGTTCATTTTTTTGCTCCTTTTAGGACTTTGTTTTTAATCACAAAAAATATTATATAATTAAAACTAACCTACGTAAACCTACCCGTAGTGGTAAGCTGTCTACGTTTAATTTTTAGTAAAGTAGAGTCGATTTTTTGCGCCTCTACCCACAGTAGAGGCGCAAAAATGCCCTGCTTTTATGCAAACAGGGCGTTTTTCTTTATAATCAGTTTTTAAAGAATGCCACCGCGATGGCGCCGGGGCCTACGTGGGTACCGATGACGCTGCCGATGGTTGTGTAGCGGACGTCCTCTAAATTACCTTCCCAAATGTGACGGCTGTCCTCGATATATTTTTGTAAAAGCGCATCCGAAATGCCTGTAAAGCCGAGCAGTACCGGCATATTAAAATCAATGCCGCCTGCCCTTTCTATCTCCTGAATGAGCAGGTTATTACCCATTTTAGAGCCGCGCGCTTTACCGAGCATATTGATTTCACCCTCGGTAACCGAGAGAACGGGCTTTATGTTAAGCACGCCGCCTGCAAACGCTACCGCCTTGGAAATGCGGCCGCCTTTTTTAAGATATTCGAGCGTATCCACAAGAGCAACAATTATAATCTTTTTCTTTTGCTCCTCGAGTGTTTTTGCAATTTCCTCGGCACTCTTGCCCTCGTCGAGCAAACGGAATGCAAGCTCCACTAAAATTCCGCTACCCATAGCCGCGCTTGCGCTGTCTACAACGTAAACGTTGTCGTACTCTTCCGCTGCGATGGTTGCGCTTTGATAGGTGCCCGAAAACTTTGAAGCAAGTGTGATAACAACCGCCGCCTCGCCTGCCGCCTTTGCCTTTTCAAGCTCACTTATAAAAGCGTCGGGAGTGGCCTGACTTGTGGTGGGAAGATCGTCACATTCTATAAGCTTTTCGTAAAACTGCTTGTGATTGATGGTAACGCCGTCGATATACTCGGTGTCGCCAAAACGAACGGTGAGCGGTACGGTATGCACGCGCTCTTTAATTTCGGGTACTAAATCCGCTGTGGAATCTACAATAATTCTTGTTTTCATAATTTTCTCCTTATTTTGCGCCATTTTTTGAAACGGCCTCGATGCTTTCGCTAATGATGGAAAGACTGCGGTAAAACGCTATCCTTTCCTCTTCGGTAAGGCTTGTGCTGACCATATCCAAAACAGCGTTTATTTTGTCAGCGATCTTGCGGCCTACCTCATTTCCCTTGCTTGTGAGGGTGAGGGGGCTTTTATAGCGTTTTGCGCTTTTCGACTCGCAGGACAAATATCCGTTGGTTTCTAAAAAATCAAGCGCACGGGAAACGGTTGCCTTATCCTCCTCGCAAAGCTCGCAAAGGTCGGTTGAGGTTGCACCGTTATTTGTATAAAGGTAATAAAGACAGGAAACGTGGGCGCTTCTTAAATTATATTCCGCCATTTCCTGATTTTTGATTTTGCGGATATTACGGCTTATTCTATTTATCAAAACCGTAAAGGTTTCAAATCTTTGCTTCATTTCTATC
>CAZDLQ010000012.1:9495-13440 GCA_964506315.1 uncultured Oscillospiraceae bacterium | reverse complement strand
CGGTGTATTATCGGTGGTTTTCTTTCTCTTGGTGTAATAATAGAAGCCGATGAGGCCGCCTGCCGCAATATTTATTGCGAAGCTAATCCAAAAGAGAATTATCCAAACCGAGTGAGATTTGATATTACAATAGTCGTAATTCGGCTCAACCACAACTTCTTTTTCAACCGTTACACTATCGACGCCTGCCATTTCGGCGATTGTCTTCTTGAGTGCAAGCAAGAGGTCTTTAAGCTTTTGGGTGTAGCCGTCAACTGTTTGCTGGTTGCGGCTTGAAAGCGCCGAATCAGCCTCATCCAAGAGGTTTTTGGAGTTGTTGTACTCATTTAAAAACTTATTGTTATCGATATAGGTTTTTAGCTCGTTTAAGATGGCCGAAAGCTCGGAATAGTCGATTTTTGTAAGGGCGGCAATGGCACTTTTAAGCTCGGCTGCGGCCGCGTCAATCTCATACTGAAGCTTTGAGGTTTTTGCGTTTTTGGCATTTTGGTAAGCCGTTAAGAACTCACTCCAGCCGTTCTTTGCATAGTCGTTAGCCTTTAAGCCTCCTGCAATTTCAAGCTGCTCATTGAGTTCGGTGAGGTTAAGATTGCCCTCGTAGATTGAAACAAGGTTTGTGATAGCATTTTTAAGGTCGCTTGTGGCCTTATCTATGTCGGCTTGTTTCATATAGGATTTTGCTTTTTTTGCGTTATCGAGAGCCTTTGCAAGAGCGTCCCACGTTTTTGTGGTATAGTCCTCTTTATTTAAGGCTTCGGCGATTTTTATTTGCTTTTCAAGTGCGGTGTAATCGGGGTTCTTTTCGAGTTTTGATATAGCATCGCGAAGTGTTTGCTCCGCGGTATTGATTTCTTTTTGAGTTGTTGCACTGTTTAAAACGTTTTTAGCGTTTTTAAGTGCGGTTTCCATAGGTGTCCAGGTATTAGCGAGGTAATCGCTCTTTTTATATCCTTCAGCCTGCTTTATAAGGCTTTGAAGAGTAGATTTTTCAAGCTTTTCGACAATGTTTACAGTAACCTTGTCGTATTTATAATCGGGTACTGACGGCAAATTACCGTCGGCGGTTGTTTCATATTTCAAAGAAATATCACAGGTTTCGCCTATTTTTGCGCCCTTAGCAACCGTTAATTTAAGCGTAATGGTGCAGTTTACGGGGCTTGAATTAAAATAAGCCAATGATTTTGATTTTTCGTTATATTTTCCCGTCGTAAGTCCGTCGATATTAAAGTTAATATCGGAGAACAGGTCGGGATTTGAATATGTAAAGGTGCCGTTAATTCCGGCAATGCCTTTATATGTATAGGTTAGGGTAATGACCTGTCCTGCGTATGCATCTGTTTTTGCGGGAGATACCGCCGCGTATACGGGAATATTCGCGCAAAGACAAGCTGCAGCGAGTATTGACACAAAAAGTCTTTTAATTGTTCTTTTCATAATCAAAGATTATCCTTATTTTTCTTCCGCCCTCGCGCCGACAAAGCGACGCGAGGACGAAAATAAATTTAATTTTTTAGGGTTTATTTAGCTCTTTTCTTTTTAGTGATAACCATAAGAGCGGCAGCAAGACCTGCTACGATAAATACAGGAATGATAACGAAGGTATCCGACGTTCCAACTCCGCCCGAAGACTTGAGCACAAGTGCGTCAATTGCTTCTTTAAGCTCGAGCACAGCGGCGTCAACCTCGTTTTGTAAGCCGGTGTTCATAAGGGCGTTAGCCTTTTCGAGAGCGGCCTCTACCTTGCTCCAGCTTTCCTCGGTGTACTTATTTTTATCGAGCGCGTTTGCTCTATCAATTTGCTCCTGTAATTTTGAGTAATCTACAAAATCGGGAGTAACGGGAGTCTTCTTAACGAGTGCTGCGATAGCATCTTTAAGAGCCTTTGCTGCGGCGTCAACTGCAGGTTGCGCCTGATAATCTCTTGCCAAAATTGCATCGGCTAAAGCCTTTTCGAGAACGTCCCAGCTTGCCTCGGTATAATCGTCCTCATTAAGACCCTGAGCGATAGCAATTTGAGCGTTAAGCTCACTGTAATCAATTACGACAACGGGCTTTTTAACGAGACCTGCAATAGCATCCTTAAGAGCCTTTGCTGCAGTGTCAACTTCGGCTTGAGTTGTAGCGGTTCTTGCCGCAATTGCCTTTGCAAGAGCATCCTCAAAAACGTCCCAGCTTTCAGCTGTATAGTCAGCCTCATTGAGCTGATTTGCGATATCGATTTGTGCAAGAAGTTCGCTGTAGTCAACTACGATAACAGGCTTCTTAACAAGGCCTGCGATAGCGTCCTTAAGAGCCTTTGCAGCGGCGTCAACCGCAGGTTGCGCCTGATAATCTCTTGCCAAAATTGCATCGGCTAAAGCCTTTTCTAAAGCCTCCCAGCTTGCCTCGGTATACTCGTCTTTGTTAAGTCCCTGTGCTTGTGCGATAAGTGCATTTAACTCATCGTAGTTTACTGCGGGAACAACAGGCTTTTTAACGAGGCCTGCGATAGCGTCCTTAAGAGTCTTTGTTGCGGCATCAACCTCGGCTTGAGTTGTAGCGTTTTGAGCATTTATTGCCTTTTGGAGAGCATCCTCAAGCAGTGCCCAGCTTTCAACGGTATAATCAGCCTCATTGAGTGCTTTTGCGATCTCAATTTGTGCTTTAAGCTCGCTGTAATCAATTACAGGCTTCTTCTCAAGTGCTGCGATAGCGTCTTTAAGAGCTTTTGTAGCGGCATCTACTGCCTCTTGAGTTGTTGCTCCTCTTGCATTGATAGCGTTTACGAGAGCAACGTCAAGAGCGTGCCAGCTGTCAGCTGTGTAATCGTCCTTATCAAGACCCTGCGCGATAGCGATTTGAGCATTAAGCTTTTCTAAATTAGGAACGATTTTAATGGTAGCAGTGTCATACGAATAACTCGGAGTTGAAGGTAATTTACCGTCGGTAGTTGTTTCGTATTTGAGTGTAATCTTTGCCTCGTCGCCAACCTTGGCGGCACTTGAAAGTGTGATTTTAAGGGTGCAAACAAAGTTTGCGGGAGCATCATTATAGAATGCGATTATGCCCTTTTTGTCGTTGTATTTGCCCGAAAAGCCTGAAGTGGTTGTAACCTCAACCTTATCAAAGATTTCGTCACCTTTAAATTCAAATTCGCCGTAGATACCTGCGATGTTGTTGTAGCTAAACTTAACAGTAACAACCTTGCCTGCGTTGGCCTCGGTTACCGCAGGGGTAACCGAAGCAAACGAGGAAAACATTGTAACATTAACAAGCAAAAGGGTCAGCAACAAAACGAGTAATTTTTTTGCGGTTTTCATAATTCTACCTCCAATCATAATTACTGTTTGCCGATCATTGATTCGTAGTTATCCCAATCAACGATCTTGCCGGCAATTCTTGTTGCGTCACCAATGTCTGTACGTCCGTTGCAGTTGGTGTCAGCTGCCAAGTTGTCAATTTCGCTAAATTCTCTTTCTCCAACGAGCATTTGGCTGATGAAGATAGCGTCACCGACGTCAACACGTCCGTTACAGTTAGTATCGCCTTGAATGATAATTGTTAACTCAACTTCATCAATTTCGTCGGTTCCGTTTCTTCTTGCAACGGCCTTAACCTTTGTGCCGTTTTTAACGAGTGAGTCGCCTGCAAGTGTTCCGTCACCGATGGTGATTTCAATGCTGTCAGCGTTGAGAGCCTCGAACTTGAGAAGTGATCTAAGAGTATCTACTGTGATACCGTCAACGTGAGCATCTAAGTGGAGCATATTCTTGTTAGAATCAGCCAAGTACTCAGCAACCATATCACTTGTATTAAGGGTAACTCCACCGATTGAGTCTACAAACTCGGGAGCCTTTAACTTGAGTGCTGCGATAGCATCAGCGAGTGCCTTAGCTGCTGCATCTACCTCGTCTTGAGTGGTAGCTTCAAGTGCTGCGATAGCCTTTTCGAGAGCTTCCTCAAGCA
>CAZDLQ010000012.1:0-9395 GCA_964506315.1 uncultured Oscillospiraceae bacterium | reverse complement strand
TCTTGAGTGGTAGCTTCAAGTGCTGCGATAGCCTTTTCGAGAGCTTCCTCAAGCACTGCCCAGCTCTCAGCGGTGTAATCGTCCTTGTTAAGACCTTGTGCAATACCGATTTGCTTATTAAGTTCAGTGTAGTCGATTTCAGGAACTACAGGCTTCTTAACGAGGCCTGCGATAGCATCAGCGAGTGCCTTAGCGGCTGCATCTACTTCGTCTTGAGTTGTTGTAGCTGCGTTGAGTACGTTGAGAGCGTTTGTGAGTGCCTCATCAAAAGGTACTAAGCTTTCAGCGGTGTACTCATCTCTAACAATGCCTTGTGCAATACCGATTTGAGCAATAAGCTCGCTGTAGTTGATTTCGGGAACTACGGGCTTCTCAACGAGAGCGGCAATAGCGTCAGCAAGTGCCTTAGCTGCTGCGTCTACCTCGTCTTGAGTGGTGGCTTCGAGTGCGGCAAGTGCTTTTACAAGAGCCTCATCGAGAACCATCCAGCTCTCTTCGGTGTATTCATCCTTATTGAGTCCCTGTGCTTGTAAGATGAGTGCTTTTAACTCATCGTAGTTCACTTCGGGAACTACAGGCTTCTTAACGAGAGCGCCGATTGCGGATGCAAGTGCGCTTGTAGCAGCGTCTACTTCGTCTTGAGTGGTAGCCTCAAGCGCTGCGATAGCCTTTTCGAGAGCTTCCTCAAGTACCGCCCAGCTTTCTTCGGTGAACTCGTCTTTGTTAAGACCCTGTGCAATAGCGATTTGCTCTTCAAGTGCGCTGTAGTCAATTACAGGCTTCTCAACAAGAGCGGCAATTGCATCAGCGAGTGCCTTAGCGGCATCATCTACTTCTTTTTGGGTTGTAGCTTCGAGTGCTGCGATAGCCTTTTCGAGAGCTTCCTCAAGTACTGCCCAGCTCTCAGCGGTGTAGTCGTCCTTGTTAAGACCTTGTGCAATACCGATTTGCTTATTAAGTTCAGTGTAGTCGATTTCGGTTACGTTTTCGCCGAAGAGCTTAATCTTGAAGGTAGCATTCTTAATAGAAGCGTCTATATTGAGAACGTATCCTCTAAAGAGCTCTCTACTATAAAGCTTTTCAATATTTTGGCGAGATATTCCATAATATCCGTCGCTGTCAAGGAAGGAAGCGAGTGTGCGGCCACCGCCAACAAACTCTGATCTTCTTACAATGTAAGCGGCAACCTTGCCGAACTTATCAAAGAGTGCTTCAAGCTCTACAACGTCAGCGTCAACTACGTCGGCAAGGCCGAGTGAGCTAATCATTTGTGTAAAGCTGCTGTCCTTATAAACCTTCTTAACAGCCTCGATGAGCTGTGCATTTGTAAGTGAGTTAAATGCAAGGCTTAAAGCGTTGGTGCTGCCTGTTTCGTAATATTCACGAATAGCTGCAACGAGGTTTGCTTTTGCAGTTGAGCTAACACCGTTTGCGGCAATAACGCTAAACATTACTGCGTAATCGGGGTTAGTAAGATTAATTTCTACGCTTGCGTCAAGGCTTGCGGTAATATTGATGTTGTTGTCTACCTTTTCGTGTGATACGAAGATATCCACGTTAGAGGAAACTGTTTTGCCAAGCTCCTCAAAGAGATCAACAAGATAATCCTTATGAGCGTCCTCGCCTGTAACAATTATCTTTATCTTTGAATTGTTGGCTTCGCTTCCGGAGATTACGTTGCTTGTGATGTAATCGCCGTCAGTTACGTGAACAAACTCAACGCCCCAAGGCTTTGTAACCATTGAGTATTCCAAAACGGGAGTTTGGTTCTTTATAGCTTCGCTGATAGCGGCAAAGTCGGTTACGTCGTTAATAACGGTGGTAACGAATGCCGAAAGAGCTTCGCTGTCAAAGAGGTGAAGTGCCTCGTCTATGATGGTATCAAGACGGTTTGTGCCTGCGTACAAGCCAACAATATCATCAAGTGTAAGGTCATAGATGGTTTTGCCGTCAAGTGCGAGGTAGTTGCTTGAGTAGCCGTTAAAGAGAAGCTCACAAGCGAGGTCAAGTGCAAGAGCGGTAACGTTAGGCATTTCATCAAGTGAAGTAAATGCGCTTGCGTTGAGAGAAACGATTACTTCGTTAGCGTCATTCTTGGAGATGCTGTAGTACTTGTTTGTAACAACGCCGTTTGCGTTTTGCTCAAAGCCGTTCTTGAGGTAAGCGGATACGTCTTGCGAATACTTACCGTCGATAATGATGGGGTTTCCGCTAACGGTTCCTGTTACGGTGCCGTTTTTAGCTTCGCTTATGTTGCTATCAATGATAACTGTCTTACCGACAGCGTTAAGGTTGCCGTCAACGGTAAATCCGTTAAGGTTGAGAATGGTTGTTGTCTTGAAGGTGAGGTCAGCGTCAATATCCTTAAGAATAATGATTGCTGCGCGGCCTGCAATATCATCGAGCTTTTCAGCAAGATTTGTAACAAGGCCAACCTTATTAGTAATGCCTGCGGCGTCTATGTCAACATAGAGAGCCTCAAAATCGGTTCCGAGGTCCTCGATAGCAAAGCCGAGGCTGATGTCAAGACCTGTCTCCTTCTCGGCAATGATGTTTCCGAGAACGCCGACGTTCATTGAATCAATAAGCGAGGAGATGCCAACGTGACCTGTTGCAACGGTTCCGAGCTCGTCATACTCGAAGGTCAAACCGTTGTAGAACGATTTGAGGAAGGAGAAGAGTGACTCAGCGCCCTTTTGTGCGGAAAGGTCATAGTCAAGGCCAAACTGCTTTAAGGTGTTATCAAAGGTTTCAACAGTAATGTCACCTGCAAAGAGGGGCTTTAACAGCTCGTTTACAAAGCTTACTGCGATTTCGCCGTTTACAGCGTTGATGTCATCAAGAGAAATATTCTCGGTGATGAGAAGTGATGCGAGGAATGCCTCATACATCTTTTGGGGAAGATTTAACTTAACGCTGTAGCTTCCGTTCTCACAAACAAAGGTTACAAGCTCGGAAAGCTTATCTTCGAAGAGATTTCTAACGTTAACGAAATCATCATTTGCGCTTCCGAGAGTTACGTAGAAGGGAAGGCTTTGTGTATCCTGAGCGGTTGTTCCAAGCTGAATGGTGGTTGCCATAAGCTTACCGCCAAGCTTGCCTGCAGGTTTATTGGAAACGACCTTTCCACTCAAGGTCATATTGTTGATGTTTCCGTTTGCATCAACAACGTTGAGCATTGCATCAGTGCCGAAGCCGCTGTTTGCAAAAGCGTCAACGAGAGTTTGGATATAGATGCTACCGTCGGAAAGGAATCCGTTTTCATCAATTCCAACGTAGGGGTAAGCACCCTGAACCACGCCGGTTGCCATACCCATAACTGCTCCCATAAGAGCGTTGGGCTGAGCGGCGTCGATCTTGAGAACGATTGAGAATGTACCGTCATCGCCCTCAACAAGTACAAATGTTGCAACGTCGCTTGCGATAGCGTCGTTTAAGCTATTTACATAGTTAACAAGGTTCTCACGAACAATGTATACAACCTCTCTTGTAACATTGAAGCTGCCGTCGATAACCTTATCGAGATCAGCAAGGCTGAGGTTATAGGTTGTGCCGCTAACCTTTGTACCGTTAACGTAATAATCGTAACGGTAAGCAGTGTCTAAGCTTGCAGGGAGAGAAATAACTCTCTTGCTGTAAGATACGCTTTGATCGCTTGTACCGGGAACGCTTACGGTAAAGGTCTTGTAGGTCCATACAAACTCGTAAGATGTTGTACCGAGTGAACCTGCAAGCTGGCCGATAATTGCATCAAATGCATCGTCGGTATAGGTTGTGTTGTAGTATTTTCCGTCAACTGAAAGCTCAGCAAGCTTAGCGCTGATGCGAGCCTTAAGTGCGTTTACAAAATTAGCATCGATGTACTCGTCAACAAATACAACGTCCGAAACAACGGTAGCGGATTTGCCGCCTTCAACCTCGATTGTAACGGTTACTGCGGTTTTGTTGGAAGGAGTAACTGAAATGCTTGTATCCTCTAAGTGAACGAGTTCAGGGAGAGTAGCCATAAAGTCTACGCCCTCAGCGCTGTTTATAGCAGCGGTTAAAGCGCCAAGCTCGTTGCTGTTTAAGTTAATGAGAGCGTTGGGAGCCGAAAGATCATTCTTAACGCTGCTCATAATTGTTTCAAGGCTTGTGAGCTTAGAAACGTACTCGTCAACCTTATCGGGACTTACTATATTAGAGGGGAGTGAACGAATAAGTGTTTCAAGAGCGGCAAGCTTATCGTCAGCGGTAAGAGCACCGTCGTCGCCGAGCATCTTGGTCATATAACCTGCCATCTTGTTGATTTCGGCTCTGATTTCCTCATTGTTTACGTAGTAGTAAAGAAGGCCGTCAGTAGCGCTTGTGTACTCGTTTACAATGTCGAAGAGGTAAAGGTTTGTTGAACCCATACACTCGTTTTTAATTGCCTCAAGAACGCTTGTGAAGTTATCTTGGAGAAGCTTGTTCTTAGCGTCATCAGCATTCAAAACGGTATCCTCAATAAGACCTGCAAGAATACCAACCATTGTTCTGTTAAGGGTTTCAAGGTTGCCCTTTTGTGCTGAAATTCTATCAAGTGCTTCTAATTGAGCCTCAGCTTCCTCACAAAGAGTAGCGGCAATGTTTGCAATCTCAAGAATCTCTTGCTCGTCAAAATTAGAAAGATAGAGACGATAGTTAACTGTTACGTTATCAAAGCTCTCAGTGATCTCAACTGAGTTTTGACCGTTGAACTTATAGGTGTTACCGTTAGAGAGTGTGTAGCTGTAGGGCTTCCAGAAGAGGTCCTTATAGCTTGCACTGTAATTATTTGCAGTTAGGGTGTTTGCGGAAAGAGATACGATACCGCCTACGTTATCGGGATAACGAACGTTTACTGCAACGTCCTCTAAAAGTGCGCCCGAAGTAAGAATATCCTTACCGTCAGCGGTGAGGTAGTTGTCAGCAACGATTTGATAAATGCTCGAGAACTTGTAGGATTTACCCTCTCTACGAACAATTGTTGTTGTGTCAACTACAGTGTAGGTTGAACCCTGTGCATAGTAGCTACCGTTGATGGTATAGTCGTAAGCCTTAAGCTCGTCGGCGTGCTTTTCAAGCTTAATTACGTAACCGTAGGGATACGAATCGGCGTCGCCTGCGCCACCGAGGTCAAAGGTAACGTCGTATGTGTTGGGGTTATATGTAATTGTGTACTCTATGTCGCTTGTAAGCTCATCGGGAAGCTCGGAGGTGCTAACGTGGAATTTGCCGTTAACGTATTTTGAGCCCCATGAAGCCTTTGCCGAAGCAACGATACCTGCCTGTTCAACTGCGGCAAGGATCTCATCCTTTGTTGCGCCTTCAGCAAGAGTGAGCTTTTCAGTGAGTGAGCCTGCCTCGTAGTACTTGATTTCCTCACTGTTAGGATCGGTTAAGTTCAGTGCTACCTTAACGGTAACGTCGAACATACTCATATTGTGCTGAATCTTTGTGGTTGCAACACGGAGAGGATTCTTAATCTCAAAGCCTGATACGTCGGTAAGCTCATCAATAGCGCCTACTAACTCATCGAGCTTAGCGTAGCCATCAGCGTTTATGCCTGCCTTAAGGAAGGTCTTGGTGAGAGCATCCCACTCATTTTCGGTTACGGCAGCGAGAACATCCTTGGTTTCCTCTAAGGAATCGCGGAAAACAAAGAGAACCTTGAGGTCTTCCTTATTACCTGCTGAATCCATAACGTTCCAAACGTTATCCTTGTAAATGTTAGCAATGTGCTGCTGTGTTTCCTCAGCCTTTGCTTTGAGAGCCGCGCCGTTTTCGATAAGGTACTGAACCTTACTCTCAGCAGCCGCATACTCCTCAAGCATAACGGTTAAGTCAAGCTTGCCGCCATTGTTAAGAGTTTGCTTTTCGAGCGCGATGGTCGAAGCCTTGGTGTCATCGAATGCAAACTTAACGTAAACTGTGGTTCCGTAAAGAGAAACGGGATAGCCTGTTGTTGCAAGCAATACCAGCTCTTCAATTGCTTCCTCAGCAAAACCAAGGTTATCCTTAATGCTGTTTATATCCGAGAGGTTTTTAAGTCCCTCAACGAGATATTTGGGAGCATTAAGAAGTGTGCTTTGTGTTTCGGCATCAACTGCTATGTCGAGTGCATACTCCGCAACAACCGAGAATGCATTACCGTCGTAGTTATAGTATCCCTCGTTGTCTGTAATCGTAACAGTTTCTTTAACCTCTGTTCCGACAACGATGTCAACTGATACCGGGTTCCAAATGTACCCATTTTTTCCCTCATAACCTACAACGACGATTTTCTTATTTTCGGTATCAACGAAAATAAGACCGTCATCGGAATCGGGAACGTAATAGGTGTGGGTGTTGCCTACTAACAGACCGGAAGAGAGCAATGCTTTTTCAGCGTCTGAAATAGCATAGTTTTGTGCTACAATTTTTCCGTCTGTAGCTGTTTGGTATTCGTTTGACTCGGCGAATACCCTCAAGCTCGCGAAGGGTCCTGCTATCGAAAAGATCATCGATAGAGTGAGCACGCAAGCCTGGATCTTCTTAAGAAGATTTGCTTTTTTCATCTTTCTTTCCCCCTAAAAGAAGTTTAAAATCTCATTTTTCCGCAATATACTGCGGCTTTTAAGCTTTTTTTACTGCTTAAAAAACACTGTAATTTTACGCAAAAATCACTGCCAAAAATGCACAAGGGTGCAAAAAGGCATTTTTTTAATTATACCCCTAAATATTATATATGTCAAGGAAAAGCGCTTAATTTTTGTTGTTAAAGATTTGACGAGTACCCCCCCCCCGCATTTTTTGTGGTTTTTGCACTTTTTACACCGTTTTTTGACATAAAATTCCACTTTTTCCCATATAAAAAGTAAAACCAAAATTCGCCCGCGTTTTTGTTAATAAAAAGGCTCTCTTGCCTAAAGGTGACTGAGGGATTGTCACCTCTTCACTTTTCACTATTACTTTAAAAATCCCTCTACCAATTACTTGGTAGAGGGATTTTTTATAAACAATTCGTGCTTTATAAATATAAGGCTATTTTTCTAAAAGCTCAATAGCTTTTAGGTATTTTTCTCTCCTACGCAGTGCCTTTTCATCAACGGTGTCTAATCTTGTTAAATCGGAGTTGTGTTTTAGGTCCGCCAGCTTAACCGCCTTAGCGATGGGATTATTTTTTATCATACCAACATACTGCATATAATCAACCCCGTCGGCGTGTGTCATTAAAGCAATAGCGTCGGTTACGGCTTTGTCAAAGCCCATATTTTTTAGGTCTTCTATAGTGTAATCGGTATCCTCAACCAAATCGTGCAGCAGCGCAACGATTGTGGTTTCTTCGGTTTGCATTTGCTCGGCTAAATGAAACGGATGAAAAACGTAAGGCATACCGCTTTTATCGGTTTGCTCCTTGTGCGCCTCAAAGCACAATTTTAGTGCCATTTTTGTTTTGGGAGTATAAATCATTTATTTCACCACTCGATAGAAGTACTACTACGCAATACTGTTGTTTTTAAAATCAAAGCTTACGGTCTTAAAGCCGCAAATTGTTTTAGTCCAGCGGTCGTGCTCGCCGTCGCAGTTAGGATAATTATCCTTAAAGCTATACTCAGGGAAGCCAAGCAGTATATTTTCTCCCTCTACGCCGCATCTAATTTCCGAAAATCTTTCATCGCCTGCAGGAAGCTGTATTTTAGTAGACAAGAGCTTATTTTTTTGCAGGTCATAAAAAACGACCTCACCCATGCGGGCTTCAACGCTTACGATAATGCCCTCGTTTGTAAATTCAATTTCGTTGAGAGAAACGTGACCCGCGGCTAAGCTTATCACTTCCCCATCGGGATTATTAGCGCTGTTAAAAACCACGTTATGTGTCATACAAAGCCTTCTTTCCTGCTTTTTTATAAATTATAACACAAATTCCCGCTTTTTACAATACAAAAATACTTCCTGCCCGGCGGCGTAAAAAATTACAGTTTTGCGTTAAGCTTTTTGCTTGCGATTTTCACCGATATGAAAACGGTTATCCATACCACAAAATACACAGCCAAGAAAATAAGGGTAAAGACAAGCAAAACGTTTAGGTCAAACGGAATCCAGTCGTTAATAAGATAGCACGCCGTGTATGCAACATACAAAATCGAGAGATGGCAGGACAGTGCCTTGGGGATGCTAAAGCTCTCGATTTGATTAAAGACCGAGGCCCCCGCCTGAACAAATGCGAGAAGGTAAACCGAAACAATCGCGATAAGAATTTGCACGCCGTTTAGCGAAAAGTTTTCAACCGTGTTTTCTAAAATGGCGTAAATTATGCCGAGTATAATGGGGCCGAAGCCGCCGAAAATTAAGCCTCTATGCAAAAAAGTTTTCAAATATTTATTCATGTTAAATGCCCAACCTTTCTTTGATTGATTTTAGCTGCCTGCGCGAAACGTAATCGACGTAGCCGTTTTTAAATCGGATTTTGAGCGTTCCCGATATTGACGTGTCAAACCGTTCCATCTTTTTGATGTTCGCAAGGCAGGATTGATTGATTTTTACAAAGCTTTCGGGCAGCTTTTCCTCAAGGGTGTATAGCCTTTCTTTAAGCTGATACTGCCGCTCGTCGCAAATGGCAAACACCTTGTTATCAATTACGCTGATGCAGCTTACGTCCATTGGGCTAAGCTTTGTGATTTCGCCGTCAAGATGGCCCAAAAGCGCCGCCGAGCTTTGCTTTGTAAGCTCTTTTATTTCTTTCACAAGGTCGTTTTCGCGGTTTGCGTAAACCACAACCCTCTCCTCGCAATTAGGGTCAATTATTATTTCACATTTCACCCCATCACCTCCCTTGATAATATCTTACAACACAAAAAAAGACCTTTCAAGGCTTTTAAAGTGTTCGGTCAAAAACCGCGCCTAAACGGCAAAATCCCCACCTGTGCTTAGGTGGGGATAATTTTTGTTTATTGCGGGCGATTCGTGAATCGCCCCTACAAATCCAATTACTTAGATTCTTTGATAACGGCTTGTGGTGCTATGCACAAAAGAGGAAAAATAATAAAGGTTTAATTGACATCCATAATTTCGTCATCACATATATCCCAATTGTTATCAAGCATTTTTCTTACAGCGGTATATTTTATCTCTTTTGGTACTACTTTGCAATGAAACGGACTGTTTGCAGATAATGGTTCAACAATTACCGTTTGTTTAGACGAAATAAAGGAAAGCTTATGTATATCCGTATATACAAATTCATTTTTTTGACTTAACATAGCATCATTTATTTCTTTCATTAATTTAGCATCCCTTTGTGCTATTAATGCAAAATCAAAGGTCATAATCATACTTTTATTCCTCGCATAGCATAATCGTCAAGTATTTACCTATATTTTTTGTTTCTTGCCATTTCATATTACATTCACCAC
>CAZDLQ010000011.1:6009-13836 GCA_964506315.1 uncultured Oscillospiraceae bacterium | reverse complement strand
ATTGCATATTATATAATGATTACTTGTTTTAGAAAGGTGTCTTATATTATATGCAAAAAGTTTATTTTAATTTTCCCTCTATTACGTTTGCATTAAAATCAAATAAATTATTGCGCTCAAATCATATAAATTCAAGTATTGTACGAACCCCTATGCAATTTAGCGGCTGTGGCTGTGGTCATAGTATTATTCTTAATAAAGCTGATTTAGAAACGGCTAAAACTCTCCTTTTAAACAATAGCATTGTAATAAACGATATTATTGAATTTTAAGGGATGATTTTTGATGATTTATTTTGATAATGCAGCCACTACGTTTCCCAAGCCTGCAGTTGTAACCAATAGTATATACAATAGTATTACAAAATTTGGCGGAAACCCCGGTCGAAGCGGTCACAAAATGTCTTTGAAATCCGCCGAAATCGTTTATTCCATGCGTGAAAAAGCTGCAAATTTCTTCGGAATTTCGGATCCTGAACGTGTTATTTTGACGAAAAACTGCACCGAAGCGCTAAATATTGCCATTTTTGGCGTTTTAAGGCATGGCGGCAATGCTATAGTGTCCAATTTTGAGCATAATTCCGTGATTAGACCACTACATCACCTTAAAAACAGTAAAATCGCCGATTATGCCGATTATAAGGTTGCAAAAGTCTCTTTTGAAAACCCCGAAGAAACCGTTTTTGGCTTTGAAAAGCTTATAGATAATAATACGAAAATGATAATATGCACCCATGCGTCAAACGTAACCGGTAAAATAGCTCCAATTAAGCAATTAGCCAAGCTTTGCCGTGAAAAAGGTTTGATTTTTTGCGTTGATGCGGCACAAACTGCAGGTTTAATTGATATAAATATGGAAAAAGACGGTATTGATATTTTGTGCTGCCCCGGACATAAAGCTTTGTATGGTCCAACAGGCACAGGATTATTGATTATTCATAACGGAATTGATTTAAGTCCGTTTGTCTTTGGCGGAACCGGTAGCGTGTCAGCAAGTTATGAAATGCCTGATTTTTTGCCCGATATTTACGAAAGCGGCACGCTAAACGTTATTGGTGCTGCCGGACTCAGCGCTGGATTTGACTTTATAAACAAAATTGGAACAAAAAATATATATTTTCACGAGTTAGATTTGATAAAAAAACTCTATAGTCGACTAAGTAATATGTCAAGTATTTTGCTTTACACCACTGCTCCTAAAGCGTTTTTTGACGTTCCAACGCTATCTTTTAATGTAAAGGGGTTTAACTGTACAGACGTTTCGCGTCACTTGGACCAAAATAACATAGCGGTACGCAGCGGATTGCACTGTTCCCCACTTGCCCACTCTTTTATTGGAACAAAAAACACAGGTACAGTTAGAGTAAGTTTGTCGTATTTCAACACGTTACGAGAAATCGATTATTTTTGCCAAGTTATTAGTCACTTAAAAAGTTAATTTATTATAAAATTAAACAAAAAATAATTGAAATTCTTGAAAAATATGTTAAAATAAAGTTAGAAATATATTTTAAGTAAGGAAAATAAATTATGCAGGACTTTTTAGTTTTAATTGGAAACTATTTATCCGAACTTTTTAATAATCTTTTCAGCGTGGACAGGTGGTATCTTGACGTAATAGACATCGCCTTGGTTGCGTTGATTATATACTACGGAATAAAATTTGTTAAAGATACTCGTGCAGCTCAGCTAGTAAAGGGTATTTTTCTCTTCCTTGTTTTCTTTTTCTTTGCATCGGTGCTAAAGCTTACAGCTATGTATTCGATTCTTCGATACATTTTCCAATACGGACTTGTCGCTTTAGCTTTAATATTCCAGCCTGAAATTAGGCGTGCGCTCGAAAAAATAGGTAGAAGCAATATTTCGGTATTTGATGCGCTTTCAAAGCACGGTTCAGCGGATATTGATTCCAGCTGGAGTCACGCGATTGATCCGATTTGCGAAGCTTGTCACAGGCTTTCGGTTGATAAAATCGGCGCGCTCATTGTTATTGAAAGAAAAATTCGTCTTGGTGAATCGGTAGAAAGAGCGGTTGTGGTAGATTCAATACCGTCAGTTTCGCTTATTACAAATTTATTTTTCCCTAACTCTCCCCTTCACGACGGCGGACTTATTGTTAGAGACGGAAGACTTTATGCGGCAAGCTGTTTCTTCCAGCCTTCCGATAAAGTAGAAAATATCAGCCTTGGTTCAAGACACCGCGCCGCACTTGGCGTAAGTGAGGTTTCGGATGCGATTGTAATTATCGTTTCGGAGGAAACAGGAATTATATCGGTTGCAACCGAAGGACAATTAACAAGAAATTACACGAAAGAAACATTAAAAGAGTTGCTCAATAACAGTCTTTTACATCTTCCCGATAACGATGACGATTCTAAGGGCAAAAAGACGGCTAAGATAAAGAAGGCTCTGGAAAGGCGGAAAGATAAATGAAAAACCCAAAAATTTCCAGGCTATTCGATAACAAAACGTTTTGTAAGATTTTCTCAATAGTTGGCGCTATAATTATATGGGCATCTATTACACTCACTACACAAACCGATTCCGAAAGCACTATTAGAAACGTTCCGATCAACTTTTCGGTTTCGGGCACGTCGGTTGAAGCTTTGGGACTTAGCGCATTTAATAAAAGTGATGATTCGGTAAACGTTCGCGTTTCGGGTACAATAGCGAATATCAACGCTACTACTGCCGAAGATTTTGACGTTTCACTTTCTTTAGGAAACGTTACTGCTGCAGGAAAGTATACCGTTCAGGTCGACGTTAAATTAAACGATTCAGCAAGAAACGTTTCTATAATTGACTATTCACCTAAAAAAATTGAGATAGATTTTGACCGTACGGCATCAAAAACTATCTCTATAGAAACAAATATTTCGGATATGTCAGCAAAAGAAGGATATTTGCTTGATAAAGGATATGCATCGTCGCAACAAGTTTCCATTATTGGCCCCGAAACACTTGTTAAAACAGTTGTTAGCTGTGTGGCTGAGGTCAAGGCTAATAACAAGGTGCTCGATAAATCTCTAACCGTTTCCGAAGTACCGCTTGTTTTATATGACGAAAACAAAAACGTAATTAAAAATCCCGGAATCACGATGGATAAAGAGATGGTTGACGTTACAGTTCCTGTACTAAAAATCAAAACGCTGCCTCTCTCCTTGCGCTTCCTAAACACTCCTGCAAAATTTGATGATGGTAATTTCAAATACTCTCTTTCAGCTACTGAAATCGAGGTTGCAGGACCCGAAGCTACAATTGATTCAATGTCACAAATTGATATTGGTTATGCGGATTTAAAAAACATTCATCCCGGCGACACTATTTCAATGCCAATTACCCTTCCGTCAGGATTTGTTAACGTTGACAACATCAACGCTGTTGATTTAACTATACCTAAAGATAATCTCATTGAGAAAAAATATACGGCTAAAACCTTCAATATTATTGGCGTTCCCGATAACAAAACTGTTAAAGTTATTACCAAGCAGCTTAGCAACGTAGTAGTAGCCGGAGAAGAAAATATAATCAACCAAATAACTGCAAACGATATTGTTGCTGAGATAAATCTTACCGATACAACAATATCCAACGGTACCACAACCGTTCCGGCAATTATTACAGTGCCCGGTAAATCGGGAGTATTTTGGGTTTGCGGAAATTACGAGGTTGTTATTAAATGTAGCTAAAACAAAATAAGCCGTCCATTATAACGGGCGGCTTATTTTAAATGGAGTAATTATGATAATTGTCACAAATGTATTAACAAGCATAAATGATAAGCCTGATTTTGCTATAAGCAAAGCTATCGAGACGGCTAAAATTCCATACAAAAGTATTATTGAATCTTCTATTATCAAGACGTCAATCGATGCAAGACACGGAAAAATGCCTCAATTTGTTTCATCAGTTGGCTTTTTCACAAATTTGAATGAATATGCTTTCGTAGTAAAATCAAAAAACAAGAATATATCGTTTAGAAAAAATGATTACTCAAGACCTGCGGTCATTCTTGGAAAAATCAAGCTCAAAAACAAGCCTGTAATAGTAGGTTTCGGCCCTGCAGGAATGTTTGCGGGTTTGCTCTTGGCTCAAAATGGCTATGAACCTATTATCATTGAACGTGGCGAGGATGTCGATCGTCGAGTAGAGAGCGTAAATAATTTTTGGAAAAACGGAATTTTGAACGAAAAAAGCAACGTGCAGTTTGGTGAAGGTGGCGCAGGAACTTTTTCGGACGGCAAGCTAACAACAAGGATAAATGATCCGCTTTGCGAATACGTTTTGAAAGAATTTGTGCGATTTGGCGCGCCCGATGAAATACTAAAAAAAGCTAAACCTCATATTGGTACCGATAATTTAAGGAATGTTATCAAAGAGATAAAAAATGAAATAATAAGGCTTGGCGGAACGGTTTTAACATCCACTCAAATGACTGATATGATTATTAAAAACGGACAGCTTGACGGACTTGTTGCAGGGGCTAATTCCCTTCCCTGTCAAGCACTTGTTCTTGCTATAGGACATAGTGCGCGTGATACATTTAATTTGCTGTTTGAGAAGAATATTGCTGTCGAAACAAAACCGTTTTCGATTGGTGTTAGAATTGAGCATTTGCAAAGCGATATTGATGCCGGTCTATACGGAAAATATGCAGGTCATCCAATGCTTCCCAAGGGCGAATATCAGTTGTCGCTTAGAAATAATGACCGCGCAGTTTATACGTTTTGTATGTGCCCCGGCGGATTTGTTGTTCCGTCGTCTTCGGAAAAAGGGTCGGTTGTTACAAATGGTATGAGCGAATTCTTGCGTGACGGTAAAAACGCAAACAGTGCGCTTGTTGTTTCGGTTTCGCAAAACGATTTTGGAAACAATCCATGGGATGCCATCGAGTTTCAAAGAAAATACGAGCAGCTTGCCTTTTTGGCAGGCGGTAAGAATTACTGCGCACCTGCACAAACTGTTGGTGATTTTTTAAATAAAAAAGAAGGCTTAAATATTGGCAGGGTTAATCCGAGCTACAGTTTGGGCGTTAAATCCTGCGATTTTAACAGTATTTTCTCTAAACCCATATCGGATATGCTTGAGCTTGGTTTAAACGATTTTGGCCGCAAAATACGCGGATTCAACGCGCCCGATGCGGTGCTAACAGGAATTGAAACAAGGACATCATCTCCTATAAGAATATTAAGAGATGCTGATCATCAGTCAATATCGGTAAAAGGAATATATCCCTGCGGTGAAGGCGCGGGATATGCAGGCGGAATAACGAGCGCCGCTGTTGATGGCGTAAAAACAGCTATTTCAATTATGAAATCTTACGCGCCAAACAAATAACTTTTAAAAATAAAAAACACAGTTCGAAATGAACTGTGTTTTTTATTTTATCTAACTGTAGTAGCAACGTTGTAAAGCTGTTTATTTATGTTTTTCTTCATTCCAAGCGCTTCTTGAATATCATAGTCAACAATATCATTGCCTCTAAGTCCAAGTACGCGATTGCTCTTTCCGTCCATTAACAAATGAACAGCGTAATCGCCCATTCTTGTTGCAACCATACGGTCTTTTGCTGTCGGTGAGCCGCCTCTTTGTACGTGTGCCAAGATGGCTGCGCGGGATTCAATTCCTGTTGCCTCTTCTATTTTCTTGGCAATTTCCTTCGAACCGCCAACACCCTCAGCAACCATAACAATATAGTGATGCTTTCCGTATTTTTTGGCTTCGTAAATCTTATCTAAAACGTCTTTTTCAAAATCAAGAGGAATTTCAGGAATAACTATTGCAACAGCACCGCATGCAATTCCCGCATTCAATGCAAGATCACCGCAATGTCTTCCCATAACCTCAACAACACTGCAACGGTTGTGTGAGTTACAGGTATCGCGAAGTCTATCAACCATTTCTACAACGGTATTAAGTGCCGTATCAAAACCAAGTGCGTAATCGGTGCAAGAAATATCATTATCAATTGTACAAGGAATACCAACACAGGGAATGCCTGCGGCCGAAAGATCAGCAGCGCCTCTAAACGAGCCGTCACCGCCAATAACAACAAGTCCGTCAATTCCGAATTTCTCGCAGGTTTCCTTACCCTTTAAAATACCTTCCTGCGTTCTAAACTCGTTACAACGAGCTGTGTAAATTACTGTTCCGCCTCTATTGATAATATTAGATACGTCATATCTATTAAGTTCTTTAATATCGCCGGAAATTAAACCGTTATAACCGTTATATATTCCATAAACGTTACAACCGCTTGCGATAGCCGAACGAACAACCGAACGAACAGCTGCGTTCATTCCGGGTGCGTCTCCGCCACTTGTTAAAACACCAATGGTTTTCATACTTTACTATTCCCCCAAAAAATCTACATTTTAATATAAGTGTAATATTAAATTACAGCCTTGTCAACACATTTTTATGGATAAATCGTTCATTTATTTAGTTTCTTGTTGCAACATTTTCGTCACCAAGAACTTGCTTGAGCGCGTTAATAAAATCATCGTTTGTTCCAATTGAAATGCGATTATTTAATTTTATAAGTGCGTTGGTATCGGCAATTCTAATAAATACGTTATAATTTCCCTTGTCGCAACGATTTATAAGCTTTAATGCGGTGTTATATTCATAAGAATCACTTGACGGCACCTTAATAAACAGTTTTTTATCTACTGTTGTAGATGTTGCATAATCCGAAGGATAACAAACGTTATCGCACAAAATTTTAATATTTCCTTCATCCTTTAAATCAACGGTGCCGTTGATTACAACGATACTTTTTTTGTCATCCCTTGAATATTCATAAAGCATCGATTCGTATTTTGAATAAACATTCGGAAACAGCAAAATCTCAGCAGTGCCCTCAAGGTCTTCAAGCTGCAAGATAGCCATTGTTTTATTTGAGCGTGTGTTCTTGGTCTTAATTTGCGTTATAACGCCCAAAATACTGATTTTGTCACCGTCGTTGTATCTCGATTCTTCTTCCATTAAAAGCGACGTTGTGGCAAAATTATTTGCCTTTATTATCGAATTATACGGCGTAACAGGGTGACCCGAGAGAAACATTCCGATCGTTTCTTTTTCAAAACGAAGGATTATATCCTTTGAATATTCGGGCATATTTGGCAGGTCTTGATTTTCATCAACCACAGTGGCCTCGGCGCCCATAGCAAAGAGATTTGTTTGTCCATATAGTGTTCTCTTGTTTTCGGACTCTATTCGCTCTAAAACAGCCAAATATCCTTGCATCATTTGCTGCCTGTTATTTCCGAGAGAATCAAGTGCACCGCTCTTAATTAGACTTTCGATGGCTTTCTTGTTAAATTCCCTGCTGTTTAATCTTTTACAAAAATCGTAAAAAGAAGTGAACTGCCCTTCCCTATTTCTACTGTTAATAATCGACGTAATAACACCTTTGCCGAGGTTTTTAATTGCTAATAATCCAAAGCGTATGTTATTGTCGGAAACGGAAAAATAGGTTTCGCTATGCGAAATGTCGGGCGGAAGCACCTTTATGCCCATATCGTTACAAGCGGAAATGTAGGAAATTAACTTGTCAGTATTATCAAGCACGCTTGTCATTAAAGCTGCCATAAATTCTACGGGATAATGACATTTTAAATAGGCGGTTTTATATGATACAAATGCATAAGCTGCGGCGTGCGACTTGTTAAAAGCGTATGAAGCAAAGCTGAGCATTTGGTCGAAGATTTCGTTAGCGGTTTTTTCGTCAACGCCTCGCTTAATTGCTCCGTCACATTCCTCCGAGCCGTAAACAAAGTTTTTGCGCTCTTTTTCCATTACGTCAAACTTTTTCTTGGACATAGCG
>CAZDLQ010000011.1:0-5999 GCA_964506315.1 uncultured Oscillospiraceae bacterium | reverse complement strand
AACTCACGGAATATTTGCATAACCTGTTCCTGATAAACTATACAGCCATAGGTTACCTCTAAAATCGGCTTCAAAAGAGGATGTTTATAGGTTATTTGCTCGGGGTTGTGCCTGTTTTTGTTGTATTGCGGAATAGAATCCATCGGTCCGGGTCTATACAAAGATATTATGGCTATCAAATCCTCGATACAATTGGGCTTTAGAGCCATAAGTTCTTCTCTCATACCTGCCGACTCAAATTGGAACACGCCCTTGGTATTTCCTTTTGAAAGCATTTCGTAGGTTTGAGCATCCAAAATGTCTATTGCATTTTCGTCAAAGCTTGGATCTCTCTTTTTTATAAGCTTTACTGTATCATCGATTACAGTGAGTGTTCTTAACCCTAAGAAGTCCATCTTTAATAGACCCAGTTCCTCAAGTGTTGTCATTGGGAATTGAGTTACAACGCTATCGTCATTTTTTTGAAGCGGAACGTAATCCGAAACGGGCTTATCGGTTATAACAACACCGGCAGCGTGCATTGAGCTGTGCCTCGGGAAGCCCTCAAGCTTTTGCGCCATATCAATAAGTTCTTTGATTTGTGCGCTCTCATCATATTTTTGCTTTAATTTTTCGGATACGTTTAACGCCTTTTCAATCGTGATTTTTAGGTCGGTCGGGACAAGCTTTGCAATCTCATCAACCGCCTGATAGTTCATTCCAAGTGCACGTCCAACGTCACGTATCGCCTGCTTTGCGGCCATAGTACCAAATGTTACAATTTGCGCAACGTGGTCATCGCCGTATTTTTCGACAACGTAATCAATAACCTCTTGACGTCTTTCGTAGCAAAAATCAACGTCAAAGTCAGGCATACTAACTCTTTCAGGATTTAGGAATCTCTCAAAAAGAAGATTATATTTAATTGGATCTATTCCTGTAATTCCTATACAGTATGCCGCAAGACTGCCTGCACCCGAGCCTCTACCGGGACCAACGGGTATATCGTGGTCTTTTGCAAACTTAATAAAGTCATAGACGATTAAATAATAGGTTATGTAACCCATTTTTTCTATGACCGAAAGCTCATAATTTAGTCTATCAACTATTGATTTATCAACGTTTTCGCCGTAGTTTCTATGAAGTCCTTCAAAGCACAAACGGTAAAAATAATCTCTATTCGACTCTCCCGTGGGTGAAGAATATACAGGCAATTTTGTGTTGCCAAACTCAAAGGTAACGTTGCATCTATCGGCAATTTTTTGAGTGTTCTCGATAGCTCCCTCATAAGCCGAAAACAGTCTTTCCATTTCCTGCTGTGATTTTACGTAAAATTCTTCGGTCGAAAACTCTAAACCGCCTTCCTGGTCAACCGTTCTATTTGTTTGGATACAAATTAAAACGTGCTGCATTCGGGAGTCTTCTTTTGTTATATAATGTGCGTCATTTGTCGCAACAAGGCCAACGTCAAGCTCTTTTGAAAGCTTGTACAAATCACCTAAAATCTTCTTTTGCTCGGCAATTCCGTGGTCTTGTATCTCTATATAGAAATTTTCTTTACCAAAGATGTCAATATACTTTTGTGCAGACTCGCGAGCACCGTTATAATTGTCATTCACAAGCTTTCTCGGGATCTCACCTGCAAGACAAGCCGACAGCGCAATTAACCCCTCAGAATACTTTTCGAGGAGCTCGGTGTCGACCCTCGGCTTACTGTAAAAGCCCTCGGTGAACGAGTAAGAAACAAGCTTAATCAAATTTTGATAACCGACGTTGTTTTTACAAAGCAAAACAAGGTGATAAGGTGAACTGTCGAGCCCTGCGGTTTTGTCAAACCTTGTTCTCGGCGCAACGTAAACCTCACACCCAATAATTGGCTTAACACCTTGGCTTAAACATTCCTTATAAAAATCTATAACGCCGTTCATTACGCCGTGGTCAGTGATTGCAATAGCGCTTTGGCCCATTTCTTTTGCATGAGAAACAAGTTTTTTTATTCGGCAAGCGCCGTCAAGCAAACTGTATTCAGTATGTAAATGAAGATGCACAAAACCTGACACTAAATCACTCACCTTTCTTTTCTTTTATTTCCTCGGAAATTTGAACGAGTTTTTTAAGTCTTCTATCAATTCCCGACTTACTGAATTCGCCATTTAGCATTTGCGTCATTTCTCCAAGCGGCATTTCGGGATTTTCCAATCTAAAAAGTGCAATTTTTTGCATATCATCGGACAAATATTCAATTCCGCGCTTTGCTAAAATGAACTCAATTGCCTCAACCTGTTTAGTTGCAACGTCTATCGTTCTTCTCATATTTGCAGTTTCACAGTTATTTTGCCTGTTTAATCGATTTCTAAGGTCTTTTATAACCTTCGAGTCCATAAGACTCAAAGTCATTTTAACCGAACCAATACCGGCCAAAATATCCTCGATTATACTGCTATCCTTACAATAAACGACAAAATTTTGCCTACGAAGCATCATTTTCGAAGTAAGTGATAATGTAGACAGCATATTTTGAGTTAAAAGTGCCTTTTCTTTGCTTTTGAAAATAAACTCAAGGTGGTACTCAATTTCAGGGTTTGATACACTTCCGCACCCTAAAAATACACCCTTAATAAACGCCCACGTGACCGACTGATCAAGCGAAAGCAGGCTAATACATTCCGAAAATTTACCACAATTAAAGCTATCGTAGATGGTTTTACATATAACTCGGCTTGTAATATGTATTTGATACAATGGCTTTTTGTGAAAATCTATTTGTATTTCTTTAACAGGATCAAGCTTAAATCTATATAATTTTTCTATTTGACTTAAAATGTACTCCGCAACGGTTTGAGATTCCGAAACAAGCTCAATTTCATCACTATCAAACGTTTTGGCGGTGGAAAATAAGCCGTAAAGCATTGCAGCTTTACAGCTTTCAGGCATTTTATATAAGCTACAAATTTCGTTTTTTACGTCATTTGAAAAGCTCAAAACATTTACACACCTATCTTTTAAAGTTTTTAAAGCATTTTAACCTCGGGCTCAAGAATATAACCTGTTTTTTCATATACAACGTCTTTAATTTGCTGCATAAGCTCTACAACATCAGCGCAGGTAGCATTGTCAAAATTTATTACAAAGCCTGCGTGTTTCTCACTCACCTTTGCCCCACCGACCGCCTTTCCTTTGAGATTACATCGGTCAATAAGCAATGACGCGAAGCTTCCCTCAGGACGCTTAAAAGTGCTTCCTGCACTTGGAAAATCAAGCGGCTGTTTATCTTTTCTTCTTGTTAAAAAGTCGTTCATTTTAGCCTTTATTTCTTCTTTATTACCACGTAGCAGTTTAAGTGTAGCCGATGTTATACAGTAGTTTTTGCCCACAAAAAAGCTGTGTCTATAGGAAAAATTGATTTTATCAAAGTTTATTGTATGAAGCGTGCCCAAATCGTCAATATACTCACACTCAACAACAATATCCTTCATTTCACCACCGTAAGCGCCTGCATTCATTGTAACTGCTCCGCCGATATTACCGGGTATTCCGTAAGCAAATTCCATTCCCGAAAGTGAGTTTTCAAGCGCAAAACTGCATATAGTTGAAAGCGATGCGCCTGCCTCACAATAAATGTTTCCGTTTGGAAGCAGTTTTATATTTGACATAAGATTAGAAACGCAAATAGTTGCGCCGTCAATTCCGTTATCGCTAACAAGCAAATTTGTACCCCTACCGATAACGTTAAAAGGAATATTATATTGATTGCACAAACAAATTACATCAGCACACGCATTTGCCGAGGCCGGTGTAATGAAATATCTTGCATTGCCGCCTATCTTAAAAGACGTGTGATTTTTCATAGGTTCATCTTTTTTTAAGGCAATGTTCTTTTCAATTAAAGCCAACTCAAATTTATCGTACAATCAAGACGCCTCCAAACTTAAACTCTCGGTGCAATATCTCCTACCGAATCATCATCTATAGACATTCCGAGCTGTTTCATCAGCTCTTGTGCGGCATTATATCCCATTCTCTTTTGACGGTGGTTCATTGCAGCAACCTCAATAATTATTGCGAGGTTTCTTCCCGGACATACGGGAATTGTTAAGCAGTCAACCGATATGTCGAGTATTTCCTTTTTCTCATTATCTAATCCGATTCGGTCATACACCTTTTTGTTATCCCACTGCTCAAGGTTGATAACCATATCAATTTTTTCAGTTGCCTTAACCGAACCAACACCGAAAATCTCTTTTACATTTATAATTCCTATTCCGCGAAGCTCAACAAAATGACGAATATTAGCAGGTGCTGAGCCAACGAGAGTCTTGGCCGAAACTCTTCTAATTTCAACCGCATCATCAGCGATTAGTCTATGTCCTCTCTTTACAAGCTCGATTGCGGTTTCACTTTTTCCAACACCGCTTTCACCTAAAATAAGTATACCCTCACCGTATGCTTCAACAAGTACGCCGTGGGTTGTTATTCTTGGTGCTAACTCAACATTTAAGAAGGAAATTATACCCGCAATAAAACGCGAGGTCGAATCGGACGTTCTCATCACAAAAACACCGTGTTTTTTTGCAGCGTCGAGCATTTCAGGGATTATCTCATTCATTCTTGTGATGACCACAAGCGGCGGTTTACGCGACATAAATTCCTCAAATACGGCTATTTTTTGCTCGGAATTCAGCTTGTTTATATAGCCGTATTCAGCGTTGCCAATAATTTGAATTCTCTTTTCATCAAAGTAATCATACTCGCCTGCAAAGTTAAGTCCCGGGCGGTTAACGTCATTACTGAACACTTCTTTTTCGGCGCAATTATGCGGAGAATATATTTCTTCAAGCATAAATTCGTTTTTGATTCTTTCAACTGTTACGGAATATAATTTCGACATAAAATTCTCCTTTATGTTACTCACAGGGAGTGTAAAAAGTATTTACCACAAGCTCATAAAGCTTATCCTGATCGGGATAAAACTCAACGTATTTTTCGCCTGCAACGGTTTTTCCCGAAACCGAGTCAAATTTTATCGAGTCGTTTTCTTTATTCATTAAAATACATTTTGTAAGATAGGTTATGTCTGCTATAGATAAATTGCTTATACTGTGATTTTGTATCTTGTTATAAAGCTTTATTGGTGTTGTTATATCCTTTTTTGTCATAGTAATCATTTGCTTATAAAAGGCGTACATATAGCTTTTTTGGCGTTTCATACGGACATTATTTGCTTCTATATCGTCCTTATCTCGCGCTCTAATGTATCTTAAAACGTTTTGTCCCTTTAATGTTACAGTTTCGCCCTTTTTAGCCTTAAAATACTTGTGATTAAAGTCTTCATCAAGCGTCAAGGTTACGCCGCCAACTGCATCGTTTAAAATTCCGATTGAATCAATATCTATTGAAACGTAGGAGTTTATAGGCATACCGTACAAAAGACGCGACACGGATTTTACTGTATTTTCACAGCTTTTTTCTCGACCGTCACCATAAGCGTAGCTTAAACAAATTTGCTGATTTGAAACACCTATATATTGGCCGTTCTCGGAAAACAAATTGATGTCAACCATTGTGTCACGAGAAATTTGAATTGCCTTCATTTTGCCATTTGATGTATCAAGCGAAATGAGGACAAGCAAATCCGCCTGACCATTTTCGCCGTAAGTCTCCGAAGCGGAATTAGATAGCTTTTCAGTATCAACACCCATCAAAAGAATATTTGTGACGTTTTCGTTGTATGCGTATTTCTTTCCGTTATAGGTGATGTTTTTGCTATCAGTATTTTCGGTGTTTGGCAAAACAATACTGCCGTTATCTTGATTTAAAAGCTTGTTTTTACCAATTTCCAATAGCGAAAAGACTGTGCCTACAATAATTAAAATAACAAGCAAAAGTGCTGAAACGGTTATAACGGCGGCGCGTCTTTTTTTATTGCTTTTTATGGGCTCATTTTGTTTTTTGAACATTTGTTAAAACTCCCTGTACAAGATAACGGTAAACGCGTCCATTTCCAAGGCAGGTGCTTAGGG
>CAZDLQ010000010.1:0-14356 GCA_964506315.1 uncultured Oscillospiraceae bacterium | reverse complement strand
CGCTATGAACGTAGATTTAAACTGTAGGGTCGATTCACGAATCGACCGCTAAACGCAAAAATCAAAACGGGCGAACACTGTTCGCCCCTACGATATACCGTAAACGTAAATTAAAAACGTAGGGAACGACCTGTGTGTCGTTCCGCAAATAAAAAAACAGCAAGTCAAGCCTTGACCTGCTGTTTTTATTTGTTCAAATCGGGTTTATCGGTTCTTTCCAATAAATAATCTACCGAAACTTTGTGAAAATCCGCAATTTTTATTAAGGTAACCGTAGGAATATCAATGTCACCGCGCTCATAGTTGCTGTAAACTCGCTGACTGCAAGATAATATTTCTCCCATTTTTGCCTGCGTTATGTCTTTGTCTTCGCGAAGGTCTCGAATTCTCGGATAATGCGGCATAAAAATCGTCCTTTCTACAATATCACTAATATTATTATAAATAGAAAGTTTTTCGCTATTGACATTTAGCGAAAAATTCGCTAAAATGTTCTTGATATTCAATTTTTTTATAGGAGGAAAGAGAAATGAAAAAAATATTTTCTGTTGTTTTAACCATTGTGATGTTGATTAGCGTATTACCAATAATCACTATCACCACAAAAGCCGCTTCTGTAACAAAAGAAACTGCGGTCGAATGGGCACTGGGAATGTGTGGAAAATATTGGGACTATGACGGCCTTTATGGAGCACAGTGCGTCGATTTGATGTACTACTATTATGATTATTTGGGCGCTCCGAAGTATTGGGGAAATGCGAACACTTACACAAGCGACTCAGCAGCAGTTGCTTCGGGTTGGCAGTGTTACACACTTACAAGTGATGTTATGCCGCAGCCCGGAGATATTGCTGTTTGGAAGCCTAATTATTCCACTAGTGATGGTTATTATTACACTGGTCCTAATGGTCACGTGGGTATAGTTACTAGTGCGGATTCTACAGGCGTAATGACGGTTAATCAGCGCGCTACTGTTGGTTGTGCGCATGAGTGGTTTCCTCGTGAAGTTATTTCGCATATTATACGTCCAAACTTCATTTCTTCTAATCCGGTCACCGAGTTGACCATTCAAAACGCCAACTATCCGATTACTAAACCAACTGGACAGTTCTTTGAAGTGTTTGGTACAGTTTCCTCTCCCAACTATCTTGAATGGGTTCAATGCTATGTAACCAACACAGCAGGCAATATTGTTTTTTGGGGTGGTTGGGGATATACTGACGCTGAAAAAAGTCAAAATATCAAAACATACAATATAAACGCGCTGGATTCGCGTATGACTTTTGCAAGTTTGTCGGCAGGCAACTATGTATATCACGTCGACGTTTATGACCGTAAGGGATATTATACCGATGTGACTAAATCATTTACTGTTGGTGACGTTAGTTTGTCAAGCGGCTCCGCAACGGCAACAGGACGTCACATGCACGACAACGATTTTGCAGGTGCTTCTTGGGGCAGTTGGACTACTACAAAATCCGCAACCTGCACGGCTACAGGCACTAAAAAGCGAACCTGCTATTGCGGTGAAATAGAAACACAAACCATTGCGGCATTAGGACACACCTACGACGACGATTACGACGCCGATTGTAATAGATGTGGAGAAATACGTGACGTAGATGGCAAAACTTTTTACTACGAAAATTTACGATATATGTATTTGGATGATGGCACGCTTGAGGTTATAGGTTACGAAACCGAACCCACAGGCGAGCTTGTTATTCCCTCTACCGTTTACGGCGCTACGGTTACAAGTATAGGTGAGGATGCGTTTAATGGATGTCTTTTTATTACAAATGTTACAATTCCTGATGGTGTAACAAGCATAGGCGAAGCAGCATTTAGAAATTGTTTAAAACTCACAAATGTAACCATTCCTAATAGTGTAACAAACATAGGAGCTTATGCGTTTGGTGTTTGTAGAAGTCTTTCGAATATTAGGATTCCTTATGGCGTTAAAAGTATAGGTAATTTCACTTTTTATACTTGTGATAGCCTCACAAGTATAACAATTCCAAAGAGTGTAACGACTATAGGTAATTGTGCATTTGATAGTTGCGACAGTCTTACTGATGTATGGTGGGAAGACAATAAGAAATATGAAGGCGGCCTTGGTAGCCCAGTTGTTAACGTTACTATAGGCTCCTTTAATGAAACTTTTACATCTGCTACGCAACACTATGTCACCAATAGTTGCGATACTACATGTAATAATTGCAGTGCTACGCGAACCATTACACACAATTATAACTATGTTGAAACACCTGCAAACTGTACAAAGGATAGTTATAGAACTTATACGTGTACAGTGTGCGGAAATTCCTATATTTTAAACAACGCATATACTGCACTCGGACACAGCTACGAGTCAGTAGTAACAGCGCCCACTTGCATAGAAGCAGGTTTTACAACCTACACCTGTTCAGTGTGCGGCGACAGCTATACAGCCGATGAAGTAAACGCAATGGGTCATAGTTACAATTCAGTTGTAACCCTTCCCACCACAACGGCGCAGGGATATACAACCCATACATGTGCAAACTGCGGCGACTCATACAAGGACAGCTACACACCCGCGCTTACATCAAACGGCGTTAAAAATATGCAAATAACGGCAAACGACACAAGCGTTACTGTGACTTGGGATGCGCTTGCAGGCGCTACTAAATATAACCTCTACGTAAACGATGAAAACGGCAATAATCTTATCACAAGAGCCCTCTCGGCCGATAAAACAAGCGTTTCTCTCTCTTGGCCGAATGAGCTTGAGTGGGATAAAAATTATGTAATCGGTATTAGAGCAAAAACAACAAAATGGCTCGATACAGTTTATAAGGATGCTGCTTTAGTAGTAGGTGATAGAATAGTAGACGTAAAAACTCAGTCGGTTGGTAGAACCATTAAGGTCGACTGGAAAGCTTATGAAGGTGCAACCCAATACTACGTATACGTATACGAAAAGGGCGCATACCCCACGACTGTTACAAGCGTTAAGGCTACCACAAATTCGGCTACTATCATTAACACCATCTCTCCCGAAACGGACTATGAGGTACGCGTAATTGCAACAAAAGGCGTAACTAAAATGAAAACCACAGATGCACTCTCGGTGGATGCAAGACTTAATGTTTTCACTCCCGACACCTTTACAGAGCGTGGTATTACACCTAACAGAGCTGCAGTAAGCTTTGACGAGGTTCGCGGTGCGGATAAATACTGGGTATATCTCACACCCGTAGACGGCGGAGAAACTATTGTAAAAGCATTTGATAGAGCCATTGCCGCAGTTAGCGGTCTTGTGCCTAACACAGTTTACAACGTACAACTTCAGTCAAGAATCGTTGACGCTAATGGTGTCGCTCATTATAGTGGAAAGTCTAACATACTCGGCACAATCACTACAAGCGAGTGGGAAGATATAAACTTCACCGCAACGTCAACCGACAGTGGCGCGAGCCTCACTTGGACAGCACCCACCAATGCGTACAAATACATTATTTACCGTTCCACCAACGGCGGCAAATCTTACAAGGCAATTGCCGCAATCACTGATCCTGCAACAACAAGCTGTGTTGATACCGCGGCAAAGAGTGGATATATGTACGCTATCGTAACTCAATTACAAGACGATTATGTAACCACAAAAAGTTCACTTGTAAAGGCGCAATCTTTAGATGGTCTTTTTGAAGAATATACTAATACAGCACTTAAATTTAATTATTATTTCAATTCCACCGACGAGTTATCCGGTTTAACCGCTGATAAGGCTTTATCTTCTATTATTGATTTGGTCGAGCCCACATCAGTAACCGAAGTTGAGGGCGAGTACACTACTGACGTGTGCTATACCTACACAATAAGCGATTTGAATGCATTCACATCGAATCTTTTGAATTATACGTGGGATTATTCCACGCTTGACGGGCAAATTATCGACAGTGCGTATGAATGTTCTTATAATGCAACAAACAATACCATTAGCCTTACCACTCCAGGTGGTTGGGGTGGTCCTTCTCCCTATGTAGCTTATGAGGGATACACCCAAGTAGACGGCACTCATTTTATCATTACTTATGACCGTATGTTTGAGGGTGAAATTGAGTTCGACAATGTTCAAATTGAAGTAGAATTAATTGATAATAAGTACGTCATTGTAGCGCATTATAAATCTTAATCAAACAAAAAGGCCTCTCCAAAACTTTGGAGAGGCCTTTTTGCATACAACCAAGCTTTAATGGAAAAATAATTTTTAAGTCACAAAACTATTTAAAAAATGAGGTGCGGCGAGTGTTTGTGTACGAATATGAAACGGTTTACTGTAGATTTCGCGGCTGGGGGATTTTCTCGGGGAGTATGTATAACACCCTCGAATACCGGGAAATCATAACCGCAAGGGCAGGGGACGGCTGGCGGCTTGTCGGATTCGTTCCCGTAAGACAGCGCAAAACCGGCCACATTCAAATTTTCGACCTCGTTTTTGAAAAACAAATCAAATAAACTGTAAAAATAGAAGCGAGAAGCGTGTATACGCTTCTCGCTTTTTAACTTTTTTATAATATCTCCGAAAGCTTTTGGACCGACCTGTATCTATCGTCGGGATTTACGCTGGTGCATTTGCGCACTATGTTTCCCGCCCGCCCGCGCGTAAGCTCCTCGCTCGGATGCTTGCCTGTGAGCATAACGTTGAGAAGCACCCCAAGGGCGTAAATATCGGTACGCGCGTCACTTTGCGAAATACCCATTTGCTCGGGCGACGCATAACCGACAGTTCCCATAATAACGGTGTCGCGGCTCGCCTCGCTAACCCTTCGCGAAACGTTGAAATCAAGCAAAACCACGCGCCCGTTTTTGTCAACCATAATGTTTTCGGGCTTGATGTCACGATGCACAAAACCCAGCTCGTGCAAAACCGAGAGCGCGCCGCAAACCGAGCGAATAACTCTCTTTGCACCGGCATAGCTGTAATTTCCGATTTCCAAGCTTTCCGCAATAGTCACACCGTTTATGTGCTCCTCTAAAACTATTTGTCCGTCATCAAGTGAAACGGTATCATAAATTATAGGCAGGTTTTTGCACTCAATTTCAGCGAGGCTGTCGTATGCCGCAACCGCCTTGGGATAACTGCGAAGCACAAGATCGCGCCCCTGCGCCCGATTGCGCAGCCTCAAAACACAACCGTCGTTTTTGCGGCTCAAAACCGAAACCAAATCATATATGGAAAAAAGACCTTCAATATATTCTTCTCTCGTCATAAAATCACCATCTTAATATTCACTGTTAAAATGCCACGTAGCCGAAGAAAGCGGCTCGTTGAAATTATCAATAGTGATGGTTTTCTTGTCAAGCAAGCTTTCCGCATAATAAATGTTTTCAAGCTCGGTGCTGTAATGAAAGGCTCGGCTTCCGATTTCCACTAACGTTTTGGGAATATAAAGCTGCTTGAGTTTTTCACAATACATAAAAGCATCAGCGGCTATTTTCGTTACTCCTTCTCTAATGATTATGGTTTCAACGTTAACACATTGTGTAAAACTGTCGGGAACGGTTTTAAGTCCGGCCCCTATGCTCACACTCTTAAGCCCCCTGCAATTATAAAACGCTTCGGATCCTATAGCGGTGACGCTGTCGGGTATAACGATTTTTTCAAGTGAGGAACAGTTACTAAAAGCGTATTGGCCGATACTCAAAACACCGTTTGGTATTGTTATGTTTTTGAGTGTCGTACAACCCGAAAATACGCTTGACTCTATTTTTGTTAAAGCGTCGGGTAGATTTATGTCGGTAAGCACTCTACAACCTTGAAATGCCGACTCTCCAATAGTGGTAAGCCCCGCAGGGAGAGAAACACTTTTAAGCGCACTGCAATATTCAAATGCATTGTTTTCTATGGCTTTCACACCCGAGGGCACAGTGACGCTCGTAATTAGTGTACAGCCGCTAAAGGCCTGTTTTCCTATCGTTGTAACAGGATATCCGCCAAGCTTGCTTGGAATGACAATACTTCCGCTTGCTGTATATTTCACGTCAGTTACTTTTGCCTTGGAGTTTAGAATAACGTATGTATATATATTTTCGGAAGAGATATAAGAGGAACTCGTTGTGGTTTGTGATGAGGAAGATGCTTTGCTTGAGGTTGACGTAGAAGTTGGGCTCGATGTCTTACTCGAGGTTGAACTTGACATCTTGCTTGACGTTGAGGTCGAGGTAGACGTTGAATTTTTGCTCGACGTTGAAGTGGATGCCGATGAGGAATCCTTGCTCGAAGTCGAGGTCGATACCGATGTGTAATTGTCGCTTGCAGTTATATCTTGGCTGTCGTTTGACTGAGTTTGTTCTATGTTCAATGAGTGCTGTAAATTGCTTGTGTTTTCATCGTTTTGTATGTAAAGCGAGTTTTCTCCTTTTGAGAATCCCGAGCTTGAAAGGGGAGAGGGCTCTTTTTTACCAAAAGCCGAAATCGATACCGCAAATATGGCAAAAACTAAAAAGGCGGCAATAAAGATATGCCACCGTTTAGACGAGATTTTAGAAGCGTTTACCACTTTCTTCGGTTTAAGTGTGGTCATGCAGTACAAACAAAATCGAGCGCTATCCTCGATTTCGGCGCTGCAGTAAGGACACTTTTTCATTCTTTCACCCCAGGGTTTCCAAATCGTACTCAAATAACATTTCGTTTATCTTTAAAACAGGGAGTTTTTTGCAAATTCCGTAAATTACAATGCTGTCAAAGGGAAGCTTTACGTAAAGCGGCGTGTAACCCGCGCATTTTAAAAGCTTTTGTGTTTCGTCAAGATTAAGCTCCATTCCGACCGCAAGCGAAAGAAGCTTCTTTCTTTCGGGCATACGAACTCCCGAAAATATTTGATAGGCATAAACCTCGGAAAGCTCAGAGTTTCTTATAATTCGCGCCTTTCCAAGTCTTTTTTCTTTTACAAGCTCATTAAGCATTTGCGCAAGTGTGCTGCTTACCATAAACTGCTTGTTTTCGTCGTAAAAAGACCTGAAATCCTCGCAAAGTCCAAGCTCCTCAATTATTTTTGACGTATCCTTCACGCAAATCACCCCTTCACCTAACCATCATATCACATTCGACAAAATTTTTCAACTATGCTATCAGCATAGTATTTTGGTAATAAATGGATAAACTCACCTATAGCTTCTTGGGGATTTGCCGTAGGTTTTCTTGTAAACGCGGCTGAAATAATTGTAATCACTAAACCCGACCGACTCGGCAATTTGCGCGATGGAAAGGTCGGTGGTTTTTAAAAGCTTTTTGGCGCGGTGCATACGGCGAATTCGCAAATACTCACTGACGCCCATCTTGGTCTCTTTTTTGAAAAGCTCGTAAAGCTTTGTTCGGCCAACCGAAAGCTCGCTGCAAAGGCTTGCAATATCAAAATCGGCGCCGAGATTTTCCTCAATATAAGCTTTGGCCGCCTTTATTATTCGGTTGTGCTCGGGGGTGATAAGCTCCTTGTAAACTATGTACGAGGTGCAGGCTTCCATTATCTTTGCCGCTGCTTGAATTTCTTCATGCGACTTGTATGTGATTGCATCGGTGCTTCTTTTTAATACAGCCGCATCTAATCCGTATTTTTCGCTCAATTCGGCAACCTTCTCATAAAGCGGCTCGCGGTTTTCATTTCCGATAATTTGACCGAACATAAGATAGCCTATAATATCCTTATCCGCGAAAATGGGTATGACAGCCTCGGTAAGCCCTGCGTGGCAGTTGTATATTATAAGCGAGTTTTCTCTCTTGCATCTTTTTAGAGCTTCCATGTCGGTGTAATCACATTTTTTGCAGGTGTATTCGCAGTCGTGCATTAACCGACAAAATTCGCAGCTTTTATCGGGAAATGATACAACCCCGTTGAATTCATTGTCGAAAAGCGTAATAGACGTTTGCGATATGGTGTAAAAGTTGCGCATAAGCTCACGGATTGCTTCTATATCAAATTTAAATGTCATAAAAATACGACCCTCCGTACAAATTTACAATTTTTAGTATAATATTGACTTTAATTATAGCACCTTATTTTGTAAAATGAAAGTATAAATTTATGTTGGAGGTAATTTTTTAATGAAAAAGCAAACTTTCGCATTATATTTCGGTAATCGTGGCTTTATGCCCGCTGAGCTTATTGAAGGCGCTCGCGAGGATATGGTCAAGGCAGTAACCGATGCCGGTTACGACTATATTATTATGGATAAGGAAGCTACCCGTTACGGCGCAGTTGAGACTCGTGACGAGGGTAGAGCATACGCAAAATGGCTCAAATCACACGAGGGCGAGTATGACGGCGTAATTTTATGTATGCCCATTTTCGTTGACGAGAACGGCGCAATCACCGCACTTCAGGATGCAGGCGTGCCTATTTTAATGCAGGCATACCCCGACGAAATCGGTAAAATGGACTTCAAGCATAGAAGAGATGCTTACTGCGGTAAATTCTCGGTAACTGATGTTTTTGAGCAGTATAAGGTTCCTTACACTGTTATGACACCGCACGTAGTTCACCCCTTAACCCCCGCATTTGCTGAAAACTTACATAAATTTGCAGGTATTTGCCGCGTTGTAAACGGTATGAAGAGATTTAATATCGGCTGCATCGGCGCACGTACCACCGCGTTTAAAACCGTTCGCTTTGACGAGGTTACAATGCAGCGTCACGGCATCAACGTCGAGTCGTTTGACCTCTCCGAGCTTTTTGAATTTGTCCGCGCAAAGAGCGATGACGATGCAAAGGTTGTTGCAAAGAAAAAGGCGCTTGAAAACTACACCGATTTCTCGCGCGTTCCCGAGGATAAAAAGAATATGCTCGCTAAAATCAGCGTTGTTATCGACGAGTATATCGAAACCTATCACCTTGATGCAATCGCACTTCGCTGCTGGAACGAAATGGAAACCTATCTTAGAGTTTGCCCCTGCGTTCTCTTAAGTGAGCTTAACGATAGAGGCATCACTGCTTCCTGCGAAATTGATATGTGCTCGGCAATCACAATGCGCGCACTTTCACTCGCAACACAGGGCCCCGCAGCTTGCCTTGACTGGAACAATAACTACGGCGACGATCCCGATAAGGTCATTCTTTTCCACTGCGGCTCAACCGCTCAAAAGCTTATGAAGGAAAAGGGAACAGTAACCTCGCACAAAATGTTTGATAAAACCGATGCCGGTAGCGGCTGGGGAACCAACGAGGGTAGAATTGCCGCATTCCCCATGACCTTCTCTAACTGCAAAACCGAGGATGGCAAAATCACTATTTACTTTAGCGAAGGCGAGTTTACAAACGACGATATCGAGAAGGAATTTTTCGGTTGCGGCGGCGTAGCTAAGATCGATAACCTTCAACAAAAGCTTATTAACCTCGCTCGCGGCGGCTTTAAGCACCACACAACCGTTGCAAACGGTCACGTAAAGGATATTCTTGAGGAAGCATTTAAGTATTATCTCGGATACGATGTAGTTTCTATTTAAGGGGACTTTAAAATGAAATACGTAAATATTAAGGGTACCGATTTGATGGCGTGCCCCGTCGTTCTCGGTAGTGCGGAATTTGGCACAAGTCTTAGTATGGAAGATTCGTTCGCGCTTCTCGACGCCTATGCACAAATGGGCGGAAATATCATTGATACCGCAAGCTTTTATGCCGATTGGCTTAAAATGGGCAAAAGCATAAGCGAAAAAACAATCGGCCTGTGGTTCAAGGAAAGAAAAAATAGGGATAAATTTATTATTTCTACTAAGGGCGGTCATCACGACATCGAAACAGGTAAAAGACGCCTCGATTACGACTCAATGATGTACGACTTTGAGAGAAGCCTTAAAAACCTAAGAACAAACTATATTGATATGTACTGGTTCCATAAGGACGACGAGAGTAAATCACCTGAGGAGCTTATCGAAATCTTAAATAAGGTCACCGAGGGCGGTAGAGTAGGCCACCTCGGCGCTTCCAACTGGAGCTATGATAGAATTAAGGCCGCAAACGACCACGCTGTAAAGAACGGTCTAAAACCGTTCGTCGCAGGTCAAATGCGCCACAGTATAGCAAAAATCAACTATCAAACAAGCGGTATTTTGTGTCTTACCGACGATGAGTATAATAAATACTCTAAGGATAATTTGAACGTTTTTGGCTTTTCTACACAGGCAAGAGGCTTCTTTGCAATTATGGCGGAGAAGGGCGAGGCCGGTCTTTCGGACTTTTTAAGAAATGAGCTTTATAACGAGCGTAACGTAACCGTTTTGGAAAGACTTAAAAAATTAGCCAAAGAAAAGAACACAAGCGTTGCCGCACTTGTGCTGGCTGTGCTTATTGCCGATGAAAAGGTGAGAACCTTTGCACAGGTCGGCTCGCGCACCGCAAAGGAGCTTGCTCTCTCAATGGCGGCGCTTGACGTTGAAATTGCCGAAGAAGAAAGACGCTTTGTTCTTGAATAGGAGTGAAATTATGGTAATCGGCGGACTTGATATAGGCACCACCGGATGTAAAATTGCCCTCTATGACGAAAATGCAACACTGTTAAATACCTACTATAATGAATATGACGCCGTTCATAAGGACGGTCAACACGAAATAAACTTTGAAGACGTTAAGCAAGGCGTGCTAAAGCTTCTTAAAAGCGTTGTAAAGGATTATACCTTGACAGCGCTCGGCGTAACAAGCTTTGGCGAAACCTTCGCTATGCTCGACGAGAATGATAACATTCTTGCGCCTTCAATGCTTTATACCGACCCGAGAGGCGAGGAAGAGTGTAAATGGCTCTGCGACGCCATCGGTAAGGATAAGCTCACGCTTTTAACGGGCGTTGAGCCGCATCAAATGTATAGCATTTACAAAATTATGTGGCATAAAAACCACAATAATGAAGCCTTTTCTAAGTGTAAAAAAATCCTGCTCGGTGAGGACTTTATAGTTTACACCTTGACAGGCAACGCGCAAATTGATTATTCGCTCGCGGCAAGAACTGCGGCGTTTGATATTGAGAAAAAGTGCTTTGTTAACGGAATTTTCGAGAAAGCAGGCATTGATACTGCCCTTATGTCAAAGCCTGTTGCCGCAGGCAGTATTGCGGGCTGCATTAAAGACGAAATTAAAAGAGAACTCGGTATTGATTATGACGTAACCGTTGTAAACGGCTGTCACGACCAGGTAACCGCAATGATCGGCTCGGGCGTTTTTGATACCACTCAGGCAATGGACGGAACGGGAACGGTTGAATGTATCCCCGTTGTCTTAAACTCAAAACCCACCGACCTTAAATTCTATAAGGGCGGCTACTCGGTTGTTCCGTTTATAGACGGAAAATACGCCTGCTATGCGCTTTCGTTTACAGGCGGCGCAACGCTTAAATGGTTTAGAGATAATTTTGCCGAGCTTGAAAAAGCAACCTGCGAAAAAGAGGGAACAAACGTTTACGCCGTACTCGACAGTATGGTATCGGACGGCCCTACAGGCATTTTAATTATGCCGCACTTTGCAGGCGCCGCAACACCGTATATGGATAACGATTCCAAGGCGGCCTTTGTCGGCATAACGCTTGAAACCACTAAAGCCGATATATATAAGGCGCTAATGGAAGGCACCTCGTATGAAATTTTAATGAATTTCAATACAATGAAAACCTTCACGGGCGAAATCAGCGAAATTAAAGCCACGGGCGGCGGCGCTTCGTCGGACGTATGGCTTCAAATTAAGGCCGATATTCTCGGCACCGATATCCACTCGCTTAACTGTAAAGAGGTAGGCGCCTGCGGTACTGCGGCGCTTGCAGGTATCGCCGTTGGCGCTTACAGCGACCTTGCAAAAACGGTTGAAAAAATGTCACCCACAAGAAAGATTTTCTCGCCGAACATTGCAAATTCGGCGGCTTATAGCGAGCTTTACAAAAAATATAAAAACCTGTATAATGCAATAAAAAGTTTGTAAGGATGTGACCTAAATGAAGGATTATGTCGGCAATCCGCTTCAAATAAGAGGCGCGGAGCAGTATATCCTGCAAGGCGGCAAGGGCGACGGTATGCGCTTTCTTTATGTGCGCAACGGCCTTGGACTTGAGGCTTGGATTTCGCTTGACCGCGCAGGTGATATCTCACGCGTAAATTTCAAAGGCGAAAATTACGGCCTTTTTTCACCCTGCGGCTATGTTCATCCAAAATATTACGATAGCGTAGGAGCAGGCTTTTTAAAATCGTTTACAGCAGGCTTTTTCACCACCTGCGGCCTTACCGCAGTAGGTAGCCCCTGCAACGACGAGGGGGAAGACCTTCCGCTTCACGGCACGCTGTCTAACACCCCGTCCGAGCTTAATGGCATTGAAGAAACTGAAAATGAGCTTACGATAAAATTAACCGTTCGCGATACTCAAATTTTCGGCCGCAAGCTAGTGCTGAAGCGTGAATACATTTTCTCGTATACCGAAAATAGCTTTAACGTAACCGATACTGTTACAAACGAGGCCGACGTGCAGTCACCTTATATGATAATGTACCACTGCAACTACGGCTATCCGCTTCTCTCTGAAAACAGTATCATCAAAATTCCGCATACCTCTATGACCTCAAGAAATGAGCACGCTGAAGAGTTTAAAGCCACCGCACTTGAAATGGAAAAACCGCAGGCCGCTTACGAGGAATGTTGCTATTACTTTGACGTTGAGGAAAAGGACGGCAAGGCAAAGGTCGGAATTTTCAACCCCGACATTAGCCGCGGCTTAGTAATGAGCTACGATAAAAAAGCACTCCCACGCTTTGTAGAGTGGAAAATGATGGGTAAAACCGATTACGTTGTGGGCCTTGAGCCTGCAAACTGCACACCCGACGGTAGAGATGTTTTAAGGAAAAACGGCACTCTTAAGTTTTTAGAGCCGGGTGAGAGCGGCACGACGGGAGTAACCTTCTCGTTTGTTGAGGATAAAAAAGATTTTGAAGGAGCATTCTAAATGTTAGTAAATTTAAAGGAAATTCTTAAAATTGCCGAGGACAAAAAATGTGCAATCGGCTCGTTTAATACACCTAATATGACAAGCGTAGAGGCAATAATTTCGGCCGCTGAGGAGCTTGAGCTTCCCGTAATCATTATGCACGCGCAGGTTCACGAGGAAATGGGCCTTTGCAAGCTTGACGATATCACACCCGTTATGCTGCATTTTGCTAAGAAAGCAAGCGTGCCCGTTTGCGTTCACCTTGACCACGGCACCGACGTAGATTACGTAAAAAGAGGCATTGATTTAGGCTTTACCTCGGTAATGTATGACGGCTCGGTTTTAAGCGAGGAAGAAAACGTTAAAAACACCAAAATCGTTGTTGAGTACGCAAAGAAAACGGGCGCAAGCGTTGAGGCGGAAATCGGCTCAATGGGAGCAAGAGAAGGCGGCGAGGATGAGGCTGCCGAGTCAATCTACACCGATCCCGATGCAGCAGTAAGATTTGTAAATACCACCAAAATTGATGCGCTGGCTTGCGCTTTCGGTACTGCTCACGGCTTTTATAAGGACGCCCCCAAGCTTGACTTTGAGCGCCTTTCAAAAATCAATAGCCTTATAGACGTTCCCATCGTAATGCACGGCGGCTCGGGCGTAAGCGAAAATGACTATAGAGAGGTTATCGCTCGCGGTGTTCGTAAGGTAAATTACTACACCTATATGGCAAAAGCAGGCGGCGAGGCCATCTCAAACCGTGAATACTCACAGTTCCACGATGCACTGCTTGATGCAAAAGAAGCTATGAAACAAAATGCAATGGGCGCCATGAAAATCTTTGCAGGCAAATAAAATCACATAAATCAAACAAAACTCTACCGAAATTCCCTCGGTAGAGTTTTTCTTTGGTCGGCGGTTGCATATTTTTCAAAATTACCCTCAAGGGCATCGAAGCGCTCCTGCGCCGCGCTGATTTTTCTATCATAATCAGCTTGGATATTATCCCGCCTGAGCTTAAGGCTTTCAATTTGCTGCAGGATATGATTTGCCTTTTTAGTGTTTTTGTTTTTAAGCGCATCATATTCCGTTTGCTTTTTCTCGATAGCCTCGTTAAAGCTCTCGTATGAATTAGCTTTATTTTGCTCATTGGCGCTGATGCTTGCCTTAAGGTTATTAAGTTTTCTCTCAAACTTATCCCGAGCGGAAACATATTTGTCCGCAATAGGCAAATCGTCAATACCGTTAGCGGTTTCGGCATTGCTCTTGCTTGGCTTAATATCGCTCCTAATGGGAAGGTCACCAACAACGTCATTAGCCGTTTCCGTTTTGGAAACGGTTTGCCTTATTGGTAGGTCGTCCAGCAAAACGTCCTTGCCGTAGATGCCGTCCTTCACCGTCGCAACGTTGTCGGTTTCGGAGGAAAGAG
>CAZDLQ010000009.1:13087-14382 GCA_964506315.1 uncultured Oscillospiraceae bacterium | reverse complement strand
GATAACCACCTTATGCTCGTTGACCTTCGCAAAATGAATATCACAGGTAAAGACCTTGAAAAGAAGCTTGACGAGGTTCATATTACCGTAAATAAGAACGCAATCCCCAACGATCCTCAAAGCCCGTTTGTAACAAGCGGTATCAGAGTTGGTACACCTGCAGTTACAAGCCGCGGTATGCAGCCCGAGGATATGGACGTTATTGCTGAGTGCATCTATAAGGCTTGCGTAGACTTTGAAAATGAGGCCGATAATATCCGCGCCGCGGTTGAAAAGCTTTGCGCAAAATATCCTCTTTACGAATAATCTATAATCAAATATTTAGGTGAAAGGAGTGACAGTAATGGCAAACGTGCCTCTTGCGGACCATATCCGCCCCAAGACTCTTGATGACGTTGTCGGTCAGCGCCACCTGCTCGCTGAGGGCAAAACCTTGCGCAAAATCATTGATTCGGGCAATATCCCCAATATGATTTTCTATGGCCCCAGCGGCATCGGCAAAACAACTGTCGCTTCAATCATTGCCGAAAAAACCAATAGACGCCTTTATAAGCTAAACGGCACGTCAGCATCGGTCAGCGACATTAAAGATATTGTCGCAACCCTTGATGGCTTTGACGCCGAAAGAGGCGTGCTGCTGTACTTGGACGAGATTCAGTATCTTAATAAAAAACAACAGCAGTCACTTCTTGAGTATATTGAAAACGGTAAAATCACCCTTATCGCATCTACTACCGAAAACCCGTATTTTTACGTGTATAACGCGGTTTTAAGCCGTAGCACAGTCTTTGAGTTTAAGCCGGTAAGCGTAGAGGAAGTAGAAAAAGCCGTTTCCCGCGCCTATAAAAAGGCAGGAGAAGCGCTCGGGGTAGACGTTGCTGTCGACGAGCAAACGGTTAGACACGTTGCCGCGCATTGCGGCGGTGACGTGCGAAAGGCCATAAACTGCGTTGAGCTTTCAACCCTTTCTTCGCCCACTACGGCGGACGGAAAAATTACCGTATCGCTTGAAACGGTTAAGGAGCTTTCTCAGCGTAGCAATATGAAGTACGATAGGGAAGGCGACGACCATTTCGATATTCTCTCGGCTTTCCAAAAGTCGATAAGAGGCTCGGATGAAAACGCCGCACTCTATTACCTTGCGCGTCTTCTTTCGGCGGGCGACCTAATTTCCCCTTGCCGTAGACTACTTGTCATTGCAAGTGAGGATATAGGACTTGCTTATCCGCAGGCGGCTTCCATCGTTAAAAACTGCGTAGACAGCGCCTTTCAGTTAGGACTTCCCGAGGCGAGAA
>CAZDLQ010000009.1:0-13077 GCA_964506315.1 uncultured Oscillospiraceae bacterium | reverse complement strand
CACAGGCAGTAATACTGCTTGTAACGGCACCAAAATCTAACTCGGTAATTTGCGCCATTGACGCGGCTATGGCGGCAGTGGAGTCGGGCGGTCCGCTTCCCATTCCGTCACATCTTTTGGACTCGCACTATGCAGGCGCTCAAAAAATGGGCCACGGAATAGGGTATAAGTACGCACACGATTTTGAAAACCACTACGTAAAACAGCAGTACCTGCCCGATAAACTCAAAAATGAAGTTTTTTATGAGTTTGGCGATAATAAAACCGAACAGGCCGCAAAAAAATACTGGTCCGAAATAAAGAAATAAATAAAAACTCCCGAAGGAAAACACCTTCGGGAGTTTTTTTATTTGTGAATGTATTTGTGCGCTTTTATAATCGCCTGTGATAGCGGCCATATAAGAAGACCTAATGCAAAGTTTGAAACGCCGTGGATAACGTCATACGGGATTCCCGAAACAATCCAAGCAACCGTTTGCTTAAAATCAAAGCCAAACGCAAGTGCTTGAAACGGTGCATACAGCGTGCCATATAAAAGCCCGTGTAGACCGCACACTATGGGAAAAACTATCATAGCCGCCTTTTTGGAAATGCTTTTGGGGATAAGCATTGCCATCGCCCATAAAACCGCCCAAATGTAAATGTAAGGCCACCACCATACTCCAAAGCCGTAAATTAGTCCCGATAAAAAAACGAAAACGTAAATTGATATAAGAGCTTTAAAGCGGTAAACAAACGTGAATAGAACGGTAAACATTCCAACCAAATGAATGTTGGGGAGTGCTTCAAAAGCAATTTTTCCCGCCAACATAAGCGAGCCGTATATTGCACAAAGTGCAAGCTCAAAAAGCGTAATTTTTGTCTTACTTCGCATAAACTAATTCGTAATGCTCGCCGTCAGCAATTTTTGTGTCACTTGCGCCGGTCATAAGCATCTCTCCGTTCTTGTTAAGACCCCAGTAAGCCTTGTTTACGTCGTAGTCAGCGAGTATTCCGTTAACCTTTTTAATGTATAAACCGTAAGGTCCGTCCTCACCCTCAACAAGCTTATGCTCAAGTAGGGCATCGGCAAGGTTTTCCTTGTCGGTTTTGAGTGTAAAGGTAATTGACTTGTCAGCTGCTTTTACCTCTACATCAACACTTTTTGCGCCCTCGCCAAAGGTTTTGTCCTCAGTGTAGACAGCGTCAGCCCATAGATCTTCCGCCTGTGTTTCCACCGATGCAACGCCCGAAGAGCTGGATGCAGGGTTCTCTTTTTGCTCGCAAGAGGTCATAAGTAAAACCGAAAAAGCGGTTAAAACAGCAAAACCTAATGAAAGCAGCTTTCCTAATTTTTGAAGTTTCATTTTTAAACTTCCTTTCTTTAAATTTTTACACAAAAAACAAAAATAAAACCCTCTTCTATCGCCCAAGAGTGATTTATAGGACACGAAACAATAAGCATTCCGACTTGACGAGTGACCAAAGTCCTCGAGATACGGTAATGGCTGTTGCGGCGGATTCTAACCGCGCTTTCCTTATCCCCGAGCCTATCTTAAAGAAAGAAAAAGATAGACCCGATGCTCCCTTAAAGAGAGCGAGTCGCGTTTTATTTTATTGTGCAAATAGAGTATAGCACACAAAAAAAGTCTTTTCAAGTTTTTTCATATAAAATGCGCCGAATGAATAAATATTAGAAAAGAGGAGTGGTAGCCGCGTGACAAGAATAACTGATTTAATGGAAAAGGACGTAATAAGCCTTGAGGACGGACAAAGCCTTGGATGTGTAAGTGATGCGGAAATAGATATTTGCGAGCAAAAAATATGCGCAATAGTAATTTTCGGTAGACTGAGGCTTTTCGGCCTGCTCGGTAGGGAAGACGATATTATAATCAAGTGGGAGGATATTGAGCTAATCGGCGAGGATACCATACTTGTAAAAAAGTGTAGATGCTACGGCAAACAAAACCGCCGCCGTAAAAAAAGATTCTTTTAAAGGGAGAGAAAATAAATGTCCGAGTACGTTTTTAAAGAGGAATTTTTAGAAGAAAATAAACCTCGAATTGTAGAAAACAATAAAGGCTCTAAAAAAAGACGCGGCTATTTTGAAGGCACCGTAAAGCTTGTGTTTGTTGAGGCATCAGTGTGCGGTATTCTTTTGTTGCTTGCGCTTATTTTCAGCCTTGTCACGCCCAAAAGCTATAGCGGCTTTAAAAATTCATACCTATCCGCAACCACTCAAAGTGACGTAAAATTTGAAGACGTAAAAGCCTTGCTTCTAAAAATCTACGACTTTGTTTTTGCTGATGATAAAAATACCGAAAAAACAGGCAGCGGCGGTGCGGATACGGGCAAAAACGTGTCACTAAACGAGTACGTCCTAACCTCAAAAATTGCGGCGCCCACAAAGGGAACGGTAACCTCACTCTTCGGTAAGAGAATTCACCCGATATTTAAAACCGAGGGCTTTCACACAGGGCTTGATATTGCCGCTAAAGCAGGAACTAATATCACCGCCGCCTTTAGCGGAACGGTTTATGAGTGCGGAACCTCACAGGCCTACGGCAACTACATAATAATGCGCCATTCGCCCTCGCTTTACACCTTTTACGGCCACTGTGAAAGCCTAAAGGCTAAAGAGGGAATGAACATAAGAAAAGGCGAGGTAATCGCCTTTATGGGTAGCACGGGATATTCAACAGGCCCGCACCTGCATTTTGAAATACGCATAGACGGCAAAAGTGTAAACCCCGCCTATGCTTTAAAGGGGAACCCCGATATTGAATTTTAAAATAATGGGAGTTAGCATAAACGTAAGCTTTTTACTTGTGGCTATGCTGACTCTTTTTTCTTTGTACGATAAAACGGGAATAGCGTACTGCTCAATCTTGTCGGCGGCAATGCACGAGTGCGGCCACCTTGTCGCCGCACTTTTGCTGCGATTAAAAGTGCGCGAGCTTTGTTTTATGCCGTTTGGCATAAGACTGCTCTTAAAGCAGGATTTGTCGCTTGTAAAAACGGGCAAAAAACTGCTGCTTCTTTTTGCAGGAAGCGGCATAAATTTACTAACTTTTGCTATTTTAACGCTCGCAAATAAAGGTATGTCGCTTTTCGCCCTCACCTCACTTGTAACGGGCATTTTTAACCTGCTTCCCGTATCTACCCTTGACGGCGGTAGAATTTTAAACGAGTTTTTGTCACTGAGATTTACGGAAAACACGGCGCAAAATATATCCGATGCCATCTCGCTTTTTGCTTCGTTTGCGCTCTTTGTACTCGGAGCAGTTGCCATTGCGATAACGGGTTATAACGTAAGCCTTATTATAACCGCAATTTATCTCGCGGTTTTGGTGATTTTAAGGCAAAAAAAGTTGAAATAAATACGCGCATATGGTATAATGAACTGATATTCAAATTAAGGAATGGAATAAAGTAAATGAATTTAAAAAATAATATTGAAAAGGTCTTATTAAACGTTCAAAAACCCGCAAGATATATCGGCGGAGAGCTAAACAGCGTGGTAAAAAAGGCAAATAAAGTAGACGTGCGCTTTGCTTTTTGCTTTCCCGATACCTACGAGATAGGTATGTCCCACCTCGGCATAAAAATTCTTTATAATATACTAAATTCTCGCCCGAATATTTGGTGCGAGCGCGTTTTTGCGCCCTGGTTTGATATGCGCGAGCAAATGGAGAGGGAGAACATTCCGCTTTACGCTTTGGAGAGCCTTGACCCCGTTTCAAAATTTGATATTATCGGCTTTACCCTGCAGTATGAAATGTGCTACACCAACGTTTTGTATATGCTCGAAATGGCAGGTATTCCCGTGTACGCTAAGGATAGACACGAGCTTAAAAACCTGGTAGTCGGCGGCGGTCCCTGCGTTTGTAACCCCGAGCCTATTGCCGATTTCTTTGACCTGTTTATGCTTGGCGACGGTGAGGAGGTAATAGTAGAGCTTTGCGACCTTTATGCCGAGCATAAAAAACGCGGCAGCAGTAAGCGCGAGTTTTTACTTGACGCCGCAAAAATTAAGGGCATTTACGTTCCGTCACTTTATGACGTTAGCTATAACGAGGACGGCACCGTAAAAGAAATTGCGCCCAATAACGAGGCCGCTCCCAAAACTATAACCAAAAGAATAGTTAAAGACTTTGATAAAACCCCGTACCCCGATAGCTTTGTTGTACCGTTTATTGAAACGGTTCACGATAGGGCAGTTTTAGAGGTACTTCGCGGCTGTATACGCGGTTGCCGTTTTTGTCAGGCAGGCTTTATTTATAGACCCTTCCGCGAGAAAAGCGTTGATACACTTTGTAAGCAGGCAAAAGCGCTTTGTGATAGCACGGGCTATGACGAGCTTTCGCTTTGCTCACTCAGTACCAGCGACCACACCCAAATAGAAAACCTGCTTTCCGAGCTTACTAAATGGTCGGATAAGGAAAAGATTTCACTGTCGCTTCCGTCACTTAGAGTGGACAACTTCTCTAAAGAGGTGCTTGACGGCGTAAGCGGAATTAGAAAAAGCGGACTTACCTTCGCACCCGAGGCAGGAACACAAAGGCTTCGTGACGTTATCAATAAAAACGTCACCGAACAGGAACTTAAAAACACCTGCGCCATCGCTTTTGAGGGCGGCTACAGCACCATAAAGCTGTACTTTATGATAGGACTGCCCACCGAAACGCGTGAGGATATTGAAGGCATCGTTAAAACCGCACAAAGCGTGGTTGACCTTTACTATTCGCTCGAAAACCGTCCGCGCACCGCTGTAACGGTAACCGTCAGCGTTGCAACCTTTGTTCCCAAGCCCCACACGCCTTTTCAGTGGGAGGCTCAGGATAGCTTAGATACAGTAATCGCAAAGCACGAAATCCTCAAAAATACACCCCGTAGCAAAAAAATCACCCTCAACTACCACGCAAGCAATACAAGTATTTTGGAGGGCGTTTTTGCAAGAGGCGATAGAAGGCTTTCTAAGGTTATCTACACAGCCTATAAAAACGGTAGCGTGTTTGATAGCTGGAGCGAGGGCTTTGATTTTGAAATTTGGCAAAAAGCCTTTAATGAATGTAATCTTGATATGACCTTCTATCAAGGAAGACGCCGCCCGTTTGACGAGGTGCTTCCTTGGTCGCATATTGATTTCGGCGTAAGCCAAAAATTCCTTGAAAAAGAATGTAAAAAGGCGTATAACGCCGAAACCACACAAAACTGCCGCCAAAAATGCTCGGGCTGCGGCGCAAATAAGCTTGAGGGAGGTAATGGCTGTGCAAAACATTAGAATCTTCTTTTCAAAGCGCGACCGCGCCAAGTACATTTCGCACCTTGATATGACAAGACTGTTCCAAAGAGCAGTTCGCCGTAGCGGTATCACAATGTGGTACACCGAGGGCTACCATCCCCACCTTTATATGACCTTTGCACTGCCGCTTTCGCTCGGCATTGAAAGCGATTACGAGTGCGTTGATATGAAGCTTGTGGATAATATTAGCCTTGAGGGCGTAAAGGAAAGACTTAACTTCGCCCTTCCCGAAACAATTCGCGTTATAGATGTAAAACCGCCCGTGCAAAAATCAAACCAAATTGCTTCGTCGCGCTATGAGGTGCGCCTTTTTGGCTTGGCGTCAAGGGTGGACAAGCTTAAAAGCTTTTTAGAGAAAGAAGAAATCTTGGCTGAGAAAAAGGGCAAGGCAGGCATAAAAACGGTAAATATCAAAAAATGGGTTTACGATTATGAGATAAACGTGGACCAAAACGATATTGTTTTAAAACTAAAGCTCGCTTCGGGTAACACTGATACGCTGAACCCTCAGCTGCTTATAAACACCTTTTTTGCCGAGCATTGTATAGACACTTTGGGAAGTACAATAGTGCGAAAAGAAATTTTAAACGCAAACGGTGAGCTTTTTAGTTAAAAGTTGTGTTTTTATGTTGATTTAATGGAAAAAATGTAGTACAATAATCTATTGTAGTTAAATATTTTGGAGGACTAATTATAAATGAAAAAATTAAGCTTAATTTGCGTGTTAATCGCTACAATTTTATCAGTTTTTTGTCTTTCATCTTGTGGTGAAAAATCGAGTAACTCACTTGAAATAAACGGCAAGGAAATTGCCTGCCATATGAATATGGAAAAGGTTCTTTCAAATTATTCCGATTTAGAGTACGATTATTCCGAAAGCATCAGCTGTGCTTATAACGGTCTTGATAAAACCTACGACTTTGCTGATGCAGGCTTCACCGTTTACACCTATCCCGACGGCGATGAGGATTTTGTTTTAGAGGTTGTTGTTTACTCGGAAGATATTAAACAGCAAAACGATACGGTCTATGTCGGTATGTCAATGGATGACGTTATAAGCATCTTCGGTGAGGAGTATGAGCGCGAGGGCGATAATATTGTCTATGATATGGGTGACGGACAAACAAAGTCCTTCCTTTTTGACGGCGATGGGCTTATTGAGTACGCTATAAGCGCTGCCGAATAATTTAAAAGATGTTTTTAAAATCGGAGGCTTAAATGAAAAAGATTATTGCATCAATTCTTGCGGCTATGTGCATTTTTTGTATGACTGCCTGTGACGACAATACAAAGGATAATGATACAAGCACACCTACGAGCACGTCTTCAACTCAGGCAAGTGACCTGACAAATGACTCGTCGATACCTCAAACCGACTACGTGGAGCTTGCCGCTACTGTAAAAAGCAAGGCGCAGGAGGCTCTGAACAGCGTTGTAACCGCTGATATGACACCCGTTGAAAAGGCCAAAATTGCTTACGAATGGCTTTATTGGCATTTTAAATATAGAGCACAGACGGTTGATGTCTCAAACGGCTACACCGACGAGCTGACTCTTGAACTTGCATCGTATTATTTTAAATATCACAAGGGCTCTTGTGAGCATTATGCCGCCGCCCAAAAAGTACTTTTGGAGGAGCTTGGCTTTGAGGTTAAGTACGTAGAAGGTGAAAGAATTGATTCCGGCACAGGCGAGTGGGGAGAGCACGTTTGGGTTATGATAAACGTGGACGGTAATTGGTACCACGTTGACGGACTTTTCGGCGGAAACCACACCGCATATCTCCAAACAATGTTCTGCGTTCCCGATTCTGCGATTGAAAGTACACATCGTTGGGAAAAATCAAACTATCCCGCTTGCACAAATCCGCAAATTTTAAAATAACGTAGTATTAGGCTGGGAAGACGTAATGAAAAAATTTTGTTTACCGCTTGCAGTCGTGCTTTGCTTTGCGGTTCTTACTGCTTGTTATCAAGAAGGCGGCACCAATAGCGATATAACGTCAAACGGTGTTTCGTCGGCCATAACACAAAGCGAAATACAAAGCAATACGACAAGTACTGTTTCATCGGAAATATCAAAAACCGAAAGTATGAATGTTTCAGCGACGGTTTCGGTAACGCCACAGGTTCAAACACCGTCTCAAAACACAAGCCAAAACACACCCTCAAAACCGCCTGAGACAAAGCCAAAGCCAACCATTGAGGAAATTGCGGCAACAAATAAACAAAAAGCACAGGAGATAATCTTAAAAAACACAACCCCCGAAATGACCGATATTGAAAAGATAAAGGCAACTTATAAGTGGCTTTATCCCAATTTTAAATACCGCACCGCTTCGGTTGACCTGTCAAACGGCTTTACAAAAGAGCTTGAAACCGAGCTCGCAGCTTATTATTTTAAATACGGTAAGGGCTCTTGTGAGCATTATGCCGCCGCTCAAAAGGTGATTATAAATGAACTTGGTTATGACTGTGTGTACGTAATGGGTGAGAGATATTCATCTAACTATCGTGCCTGGGGCGAGCACGTTTGGCTTATGGTAAATGTAAGTGATAACTGGTATCACGTTGACGGCCTTTTCGGCGGCCTTTTCTATAACGTTATCGAAACTACCTTTATGGTGCCTGATACCGCAATTGAGCATACACATCGCTGGGATAAAACGGCCTATCCTGCTTGCATGAGCCCACAGCTTTTAAAGTAAACTTTAAGGAGATTTTCTAAATGTTTGTTCTTGAAAAAATTGCACAGTATGCAAAAGAAGACGGCAAAATCGCACTCGTTCACAACGATAAAACAATGTCGTATTTAGAGCTTGAAAGCCGCTCAAACGCTTTTGCAAACTATCTTTTGGAGAATGGAAAAAATAAATCTCCTGTTGTGATTTTCGGCCATAAGGAAGAGGAATTTTTACCCTGTATGTACGGCGCGCTTAAAGCGGGTAGGGCATACGTGCCGGTTGATATCACCTTTCCCGCTGATAGACTTGAAATGGTTTTAACCGACGTAAATCCCGAGTTTTTCGTAACGCTTAGGGATGCGGACGTTTCGTTTTCGGACCAAATCACACACTTAGATGCTCAAAAAATAAATGATATTCAAAATAGCGGCAATACAACCGCACCCGATAAATCAAACTGGGTAAAAGAGGAAGACAACTGCTATATCCTGTTTACTTCGGGCTCAACAGGTCGTCCCAAGGGCGTGCCTATCAATAGAGCCAATATAGAAAACCTTGCAAGAGAGTTTACAAAATGGTGCAGTATCGAAACTCCAAACGATATTATGACTAATCAAATTTCTTATTCGTTTGACGTTTCGGTTTGCTCGGTTTATATCGGCGTTTCGCTCGGTAAAACCTTGTATACCATAGATAAAACCGCAATGGAAACTCCTGCACTGCTTTACGAAACACTTGAAAGCTCTAAGCTTTCGCTTTGGGTTTCAACCCCCTCGTTTGCTGAGCTTTGCGCAATGAACTCGGATTTCAACGCAAAAATGCTCCCTAACTTAAAGAGATTTCTCTTTTGCGGCGAAACCCTTACCCATAAGCTTGTTGACCTCTTAAATGAGCGTTTCCCCGATGCCGACGTCGTAAATACATACGGTCCCACCGAGGCTACCGTGCTTGTAACCGCAAGTAAAATCACTCGCGAAATGGCCGAGGACGAAAAGCCTATCCCTATCGGTAAACCGCTTGACGAGGTTGAGTTTAGAATAGTGGATAGCGAGGGAAAACAAGTTCCCGAGGGCGAAATTGGTGAGCTTCAAATTATCAGCCATAACGTAGGCCACGGATATTGGGGCAGACCCGATTTGACTGAAAAGGTATTTTTTGAAACCGAGTCACGCGGAGAAAAGAAAAGGGGATATAGAACGGGCGACGCCTGCTATGTAAAAGACGGCCTTTATTATTTCTGCGGACGAATGGATTTTCAAATTAAACTCAACGGCTTTAGAATTGAGCTTGAGGATATTGAGAATAATTTAGTTAAGGTTGAAAATATAAGCCGCGCGGTTGTAATTCCCGTTATGAACGAGGAAAAGGTAGACCACCTTGCCGCCTTCGTGCTTTTAACAAAACAGCCCGAGAGTACCAAGCTTCGCGAAATTGCAAGAATAAAAAATGAGCTTGCTAAGTTTGTTCCGGCTTATATGGTACCGAGAAAGATTATTCTTTGCGATAGCCTTCCTACCAATACAAACGGTAAGGTAGATAGAAAAGTACTTGCATCACAGCTTTAAAGAGAGGAAAAAAGATGGTTCCGTTTGATTCACTAATTTTCTTTTATATACTTGCTCTCGCACTAATCCCTGCCGCTATTTTGGGATTTTGCGGCAAAAAAATCAAGTATTACGGCGCCTTCGTAACACTGTTGTTCCTACTGCTCATTTTCAACACCCCTACAAAGCTTTTGTTCCTTGTAGGCTTTGCGCTGTGGCAGTTTGCGGTTGTAAAGGTATTTGCCTTTATAGCTAAAAAGAAACCGAAACGCCCTGTTTTGTGGCTTTTTGTGCTGCTTTCAATACTGCCTATGATACTTACAAAGTTTAGGCTTGAAATTGCGGGCAGCGTGTTTGGCATTTTGGGCCTTTCGTATCTTACCTTCCGCTGCGTGCAAATCGTTGTTGATATGTACGACGGCCTTGTTGAAAATATAAAGCCCTTTGATTTCTTTTATTTCGTGTTGTTTTTCCCCTGCATCAGCTCAGGACCTATTGATAGGTCAAGACGCTTTACCGCCGAGCTTGAAAAGGGAATTACAAAAGAGGAATATAAACAGCTGTTCCAAAAAGGCGTGTGGAAGCTGTTTCTCGGCGCACTTTATAACTTTGTTTTTTCTAATTTAATTTACACCTATTGGCTCACACCGCTTGGTAGCGGCGCGCTTGATACAATTTCGTATATGTACGGCTATACGCTTTTCCTGTTCTTTAACTTTGCAGGCTATAGTTCTATGGCAATCGGCACCTCGTATATCCTTGGCGTAAAGCTTCCCGAAAACTTTAATATGCCGTTTGCCGCACTCGATATGAAGGATTTTTGGGCAAGATGGCATATCTCACTTTCTACCTGGCTTCGTGATTACGTTTATTCGCGCTTTGCGCTTTCCGCACTTAAAGGAAAGTGGTTTAAAAACCCTTACACCGCATCATATATCGGCTACGTGCTTACTATGATGACTATGGGTATTTGGCACGGTTTAGAGCTACACTATATAGTCTACGGCGCATACCATGCGCTGCTAATGTGCTTAAACGATGTGCTTGACAATAGGGTAAAGGGCTTTAAGAAGGCTAAAAGAAACCCGAAATGGCAACCGCTGTTTTGTTTAGTTACCATTCACTTGTTTGCATTTGGACTTTTAATTTTCTCAGGAAGATTATTTTAGGAGGATATAAAAATGGAAGAAAAAATTATTGAAATACTTGCCGAAAAATGCGGCGTAGAGCCCGAAGATATTCGTGACGATATGGACATTGATATGTTTGAGGAAGGTCTTCTTGACTCCTTTGCAATGCTTGGTCTTATCGTTGATTTCGAGGCCGAGCTTGGTATCAAGCTTGAAATTACCGAAATCGACCGTAAAGATATAAATACTCCTAATAAGGTAATCGCGTGCCTTAAAGAGAGAGGATAATAAAAGTGAAAAAAATTTTAGTTCGTATAGCCGCAGTCGTGCTTGTATTAGCACTTGTATTTGCGGCATTGCCGAGCGCGCTGTCTTGGGCCGCACCCGAGTATAAGGATGCGCTTGGAAATACCAGCGACGACCAAAAGATACAGGGACTGTACCTTTTAAAAGAGTCGGCCAAAAGGCAAGATAACGTAATAATCTACGGCTCGTCGGAGCTTAGAACTGACTATATTTCAACCCACCCTGCAAACTTTTTCAAAAACAAAAAAGCAGGCTTTCAGGTAAATTTAGTCGGTAGAGGCTCCTGCCAAAGCATTATTCACGCAATGAGCATTGCCGCATCGGGAAACGCTTTGAGCGATAGCCCCGTTGTGCTTATCACCTCACCGCAGTCTTACGTTGAGGGCGGCATAACTCCCGATATGTTTTTTGCAAACTTCTCAAAACAGCAGTATATAACCATAATGTACGACTCTACCATAACCGATAGCATAAAACAACGCTTCTCAAAACGCGTTTTGGAAATGTTTGAGCGCTATGATGAGCAGTTTGGCAAGCTTTCAGGCTATGACGATATTAGAATTTTGGCCGCTCTCGGCGCAAAGGATAACTTTGTAAGTTCGGCGGTAAAGATAGGTAGCGCACCGTATTTTCTCTTTACCAAGCTTATGGCTGATAATAAGGATAAGATAGATTCCTTTGAGCTTATAAATAACTGCACTATAGAGGACAGCGAGGCTCAAATACAAGAAATCAGCTATAAGGCTCACGCGTTTAGCGCTACAAGAATCGCAAGCATAGAAAGCGATAATAACGAGTTTGGTATGAGAAATGCCGATTATAAACGAAACGTCGGAAGTAACCTAAAGAAATTTGAGAACAAGGATAAAGACCTGTCTTATACCGACTCGGTAGAATACGACGATTTAGAGCTTCTACTCGAAATTTGTGAGCTTAAGGGCATAAAACCGCTGTTCGTATCGGTACCCCTTCACGGTCAGTGGTCGGATTATACAGGCTTTAGTAAAGAGAAGCGTGCGGAATATTATGAAAAGGTTGAAAAAACCGTTTCAAATTATGATGCCGAGTTTCTTGATTTGAGCGAATATGAGTACGAGAAGTATTTTCTTTGCGATACAATGCATCTCGGCTGGAAAGGATGGCTAAAGGTAAATGAAGAAATTGACAAATTTTATCACGAATTTAGGCAGTAAAATTTACTCAAACAGCATCCTTCGCGTAAGCTTTTACGTTTTGGTTATTCTTTTGATTTTGGCACTGTATCTTTTCGGCGAAAGCGCAAAAATCGAGTTTGTTTATAACGATTTCTAATAAAAAAACTGCAATCTTAAATTTTAAGTAAGGAACGGTAAAAATTGTGAAAAATCATGAAGTAGCGACTCCCGTAATTCGTAGACTGCCAAGATATTACCGCTTTATAAGCGGACTTATCTCACAGGGAATAGAACGAATTTCCTCAAAGGAGCTTTCTAAAAAAATGGGGCTTACCGCTTCTCAAATCAGACAGGATTTAAACTGCTTCGGCGGCTTCGGTCAGCAGGGCTACGGTTATAATCTTGTCGTGCTTAAAGAGGAAATAGGTAAAATTCTCGGCCTTGAAGAAAAGGTTAATGCAATTATTGTCGGCGCGGGTAACATCGGTAAAGCCGTTGGTAGAAGAATGGACTTTGAGTCGGCAGGCTTTGAGGTTGTCGGCATTTTCGATAATAATGTCGAGGTTGTTGGTAAACAAATTCGCAATTTTTCGGTTGCTCATACTGACGCTTTGGAAAGCTTTTGCAAGCAGAATAACGTCAAGGCCGCAATTGTGTGTGTTTCGGACGAGAGCGCCGAGGCGGTTGTGCAAAACCTAATCTTGCTCGGTATTGGAATTTTTTGGAACTTTACTCATTACGATATCCAAATACATAACCCCGATAAATCCCTTGCGGTTGAAAATGTTCATCTAAACGACAGCCTTATGACACTAAGGTATCTTGCTAAGGATATAGAGAAATAAAATTTACCCCGACCAAATTGTTGGTCGGGGTGCTTTGTATTATTAGCTATGGAAAAGATGAAAAGTCAGTTTTATTCTTGCCTCCCCTTGTCAGGGGAGGTGGATTTTGCCGTAGGCAAAAGACGGAGGGG